>QIAI01000177.1 GCA_003224995.1 Acidobacteriota bacterium | reverse complement strand
CGTGTAATGTCGTCGACGTGCCCGTGCGTGTCGTCGCCGGCGATGCCTCGGCCAAGCCAGATCACCTGACCTATCCCGAGATAGCGCTCAAAGATCTGTTCGTAGTCTGCCCGGCTGAAGCCCGCATTGCGCTGCTGCACCTTGCTGAGCAGGCATTCCTCGGTGGTGATCAGCGTGCCTTGTCCATTGACTTCGATCGATCCGCCCTCGAGCACAACCCGTGTACCTCGATGCTCGGCGCGGATTGCGTCGGCGCCCGCGGCTTTGGCCATCAGAGCTCCGATCTTTTCATCGCGACGATAATTCGGATACTAGGCCCAGGCGTTGAAGCGCCAGTGAATCCCTCGCAAAGAGCGCGGGCGATCGCCGCGACGGGTGGGGGCGCCCGTCTCTCCATCGAAAACAAATGCGCAGCCGCTGTCCCGGGTCCAGACTCGGTTCGTGGGCCAGCGCTGGAAACCGACATTGTCATTGAGGGCATTGGCGAGCTTGAGGATTTTGCGCACGCGCTTTTCCGCGGCAGCGTCATTGACGATCAACTGAACCCGCTCATGCCGGGCGAGGTGGCGAATGATCTCGGCGTAGACCCAGGGAATAGACTCGAACTTCCCCGGCCAGTCGCCGCGAAAGTGAGGCCAGGCCAGCCAGGTCGCGGCGTGCGGTTCCCACTCGGCGGGCATGCGCAAGCGCGTTTGGGTGGTACTCAATTGACCGGGACTTAAAGTCTTACTTGAGGTCGCGCCAGAAAGCGCCGCGAACTCTGCGCTCTCAGCGGATTTATTCTGCGCCCTCTGCGGTTTCAGATTTTCTCTCCGGGTGATGGCAAGTTTCGGCAAACGCGTCTTCTATCGATCAAGCGTTAATCGATCATGCGGCTGGTGATCGGGGCGTAGCTGTCGATGCGACGGTCGCGCAGAAAAGGCCAGTTGCGCCGGATGTCCTCGAGCTTTCTCAGGTCCATCTCCGCCATCAGGATCTCTTCCTTATCATGCGAAGCCTGCGCCAGCACGCGGCCAAACGGGTCCGCAATGAAAGATCCTCCCCAAAATTCCAGGCCCGCACCCTTCGCTTCGTTGCCGCGAATGTTCCCAGTCTCGAAGCCCACCCGGTTCACCACCCCGACGTAGACGCCATTGGCAATCGCATGCGCGCGTTGCATCGTTTTCCACGCGTCGTATTGGGCTTCCCCGAACTCAGCCTTCTCCGCCGGATGCCAGCCAATCGCCGTCGGATAAAACAGCAGGGTTGCGCCCTGCAGCGCAGTCAGTCGCGCCCCCTCGGGATACCATTGATCCCAACACACCAGCGTCCCGATCTTGCCGGCTTCCGTATCGAACGACCGAAAGCCCAAATCTCCCGGCGTGAAATAAAATTTCTCATAGTAGAGCGGATCGTCGGGAATGTGCATTTTGCGATAGATTCCGCGCAAGCTGCCGTCCCGGTCGAAGACCGCTGCCGTATTGTGGTACACCCCTGGCGCTCGCTTTTCAAACAGCGATGCCACCAGCACCACTCCACTCTGGTTGGCCGCCGCTGCAAGTTTCTGCGTGGTCGCTCCCGGAATGGATTCCGCCAGATCAAACAGCGCGTGATCTTCGCGCTGGCAGAAGTACTGGGTCTGGAAAAGCTCCGGCAGACACACCACCTGCGCGCCGCTCGCCGCTGCCTCGGCAATTCGCGTCAGAGCTTTCGCTAAATTCTCTTCCGGGTCGGGCCCGCAAGACATCTGCACCAGCCCGGTCACGTATTTTTCTGGAGACACTCCAACCTCCGGGAATGCGAACTAGAATAACAATAACAAAGCGCAACTCGAAGCGCGGGCGCGCCCTCTCACCCGAGCGAAGCGAATATCCCCTCTCCAACTTGTCACGCTGAGCGAAGCGACGCACCTGCTCTCACTTAAACTTGTCATCTTGAGGCAAGCGAAGGACCTGCCCCCACTTAAATTTGTCATCCTGAGCGAAGCGAAGGACCCGCTTTGCCATGCAGCGCCACGAAATTTAACGACAATCATGATCGCCGGCAGTGCACTGCTACCTCACCCACAATCACATCGCCATCCAGTTCGATATCGCACCAAAACCAAGCTCCCCTCGCCACCACTACGTTCTGCCGATTTGTTCCCGCGCCGCTTTTTCCTCCGCTGCATTAGCAGCACCTCGTCGCCTTCTAGTAGAGTAGTGCTGTTCATAAAAATGAATTTTGTGCTTGGAGGTGCATTTTGAAACAGGGCAATCATGACAAGCACGGCAATCATGAGAAGCACGGAAACGGCGCCCACGCCGATGGCTCCGGCGTCGAGCGTAAGCTGCACAATCCCATGGAGGATCGCTTAATCCCTCTCGAGCCCCTCGACCTCGGTAAGGTGCGCAGCATCGACGATCTCGTCCGCGCCATGTCGAAAACCGCCTTTACCGGCCGTCAACTGGGGGAAGCCGCGGACGTGCTCGAAGCGATGGCGCGCGACGAAGATGCATTCATCGTGATGACCCTGGCAGGAGCCATGACCGTGGCCAAGCAGGGCCTCATCATTTCCGAACTCATTGATCGCGGCATTATCAACGCCATCGTTTCCACCGGAGCGCTCATGGCGCACGGGTTGGTAGAAGCCACCGGACGCGCTCATTTTCGAGTGAACCCCGAAGTGTCCGACGAAGAGCTCTATCAACAAGGCTATAACCGCGTTTACGACACGTTGGAGCCTGAGCAGAATCTCGACGACGTCGAGGAAGTCATGTCGGAGGTTCTCGAAGGCTGGGACCACAACGACACCATGTGCTCGTACAAGCTCAACCATGCCATCGGCGCCTATCTCGCCAAAACTGCCAAAGATCAGCGCGGTATTTTGAAGTCCGCGTTCGAGCAGGGCGTCCCGGTCTTTGTCCCGGCGTTCACCGATTCAGAACTGGGTCTCGACGTCGCGCTCAACAACCGCCTGCGGGAATCCACCGGTCGCCACAAGATTCGCTACGATCCTTTCCTTGATCTCGAGCACTTTGCCGCCACCCTGCTGCGCCAGAAACGCCTCGGCATTCTGACCATTGGGGGCGGAGTGCCGCGCAACTGGTCGCAGCAGTTCGGTCCATTTCTAGAGCTGCGCCACCGCCGTCTGGGCGAGAACATCCCTTTGAAGCGCTATCACTACGGAGTGCGCATCTGCCCGGAACCTGTCTATTGGGGAGGATTGTCCGGCAGCCCCTATAGTGAAGCGATTTCCTGGGGCAAGTTCGTCCCGCCGGCGGAAGGCGGCAAGTTTGGCGAGGTGTTCGTAGACGCCACGGTAGGTCTGCCGATCATCGTCGCGGCAGTTCTCGAGCGTCTGGAAAAAGACAAGAGCCTCAAGGGCAAAGCGAAAAAGAAAATGGCGGCGAAGTAGGGGTAGCAGCAAGCAGGCTTTCGCAAGCAGGCTCTTGGCTGCCGGCTCTGGGCTCTCGGGTGCTGGCTCTGGGCTCTTGGCTTTAGGCTCTAGCAACCAGGCTCTAGCAACCAGGCTCTAGCAAGCTGGCTCTAGCAACCAGGCTCTAGCAAGCTGGCTCTAAGTGTCCTGCCCTGCAAATTCTCGCCATAAGTCTGTCATCCCGACCGGAGCGAAGCGGAGTGGAGGGACCTTGCGTTTTCAACGACCGGTTCTCTTTACTCAAATGTTATTTATTTCTGGGACACCACACCAGCGCCAAAAAATAGTGCTCGGAATGAAACCACATAGCTCCGAAGCTAGTGTCCGCGTCCCGCAAATTCGCGAAATAAGTCTGTCATCCCGACCGGAGCGAAGCGGAGTGGAGGGACCTTGTGTTTTCAACGACCGGTTCTCTTTACTCAAATATTATTTATTTCTGGGACACCACACCAGCCCCGCATGGTAAGTGCGGGGAAAAGTTACCAAAAATTCCCAAGTCCCTTCAGGGGACGACACCCCACCCGCACCCCAAATTTCGAAACCTCAAACCGAACCGCCCCGGATGGTATTCTGATCGGAGATGTCCCGCCCCCTCTCTCCTGACCTGCGTAACGCTCTCGCCGAGCGCGTTCGCTATTACCGCGAGATGGGCATCTACGACTTCTACAGCCGCGAAGCCGCGCTTGATTCCGACCAGCCCGCAAACGTGAATCCCGATGTGATCTCTGCAGAACCTGAAACCCAACGAGAGCCAATGTCGCCTAAAAAATCCGCACTAGCTTCGCCCGAGCCCGCCTTTGAGGTCCTCACCGCCAAGCCGGAATTTAACGTTTCCGATCCGATTCAAGCCCTCCATATCATCCGCGAAGACCTGGGAGATTGCACCCGCTGCCGCCTGCACCAGCAAGGTCGCAAGCAGATCGTCTTCGGAGTGGGCGATCCCCATGCAGAACTGATGTTCATCGGCGAAGCTCCGGGCGCCGACGAGGACTTGCAAGGCGAGCCCTTCGTGGGCCGCGCGGGCCAATTGCTCACCAACATGATCAAGGCCATGGGCCTGGAACGCGAGCAGGTGTATATCGCCAACATCATCAAGTGCCGCCCGCCCAATAACCGCACTCCGGAACGGGAGGAGTGCGAAACCTGCTCCCCATTTCTCATGCGTCAGATCGCTGCCATCAAGCCCAAGATCATTGTGGCGCTGGGGGCAGTCGCCGCGAAAACCCTGTTGGCCATGAATGAATCCATGTCGAACCTGCGGGGCCGCTGGTACGAGTTCCGGCCCGCTGGTGCCCGCAGCAACGATCCCAACTGGACGAGTGCCAAACTCGCCGTGACGTACCATCCCGCCTTCCTCCTGCGCGACCCCCGCCAGAAGAAGGAAGCCTGGAAAGACCTGCAAATGGT
>QIAI01000176.1 GCA_003224995.1 Acidobacteriota bacterium | reverse complement strand
TCCCCTTGGGATCGGGATAGTTGCTTTCATCGAATTTCATGGCGTTCCAGCCGTACTTGCCCCAGTACTGCCAGTCCTGCACCAAGGCGTCGACTGGAAGCTTGCGTTTGCGGAACTCGATCCCGACATCGAGGATCTCTTTCTGTGTGTGATATCGCTCCCGACATTGCCAATATCCGTAGGCCCACTTGGGAAGCAGCGGCGCTTCTCCGGTGAGTTGGCGGTAATCTGCGATGACACGGTTCAACTCCGGTCCGTAGAAGAAGTAATAATCAATGGCTTGCCCCACTTCGGAGCGGAAGGTGGTTGTGTCCTGCGGCGCACGCGCCGACAATTGGATACCTCCCGGCCCACCCTTTGCGGAAACCTCGTAATCCTTGCTCGCCTCCAGGTCCGACACGCCGGACGCAGCACTTGGAGTCCACATGTTGACCAAATCAATCACGTGCTTGCCGTCCAGATCCACTACGAGCTGATCTTTGTTGTCGCTGGCCAGCAGGAAGCCGTAACTGCCCTTCGCGCCGGTGGTGAACTTCCCCTTGCCGGTCTTCGCGTCGATTTCTATGGCCTGGTCGGCGGGATTGAAGTCGGTCAGGGAGGGATTGTTCCACAGAATGCCGTATCCCTTGCTGGATAGCAGAAAAGGAATCGAAATATTTGTGTTGGCCTGGTGCAGCCGGATCGGTACTCCCCGGACATTGAAAATGCCTTCCTGGTGCTGCCCGAGACCATACAACGCTTCATCGGGCGGCGAAGAGAAGGTCTGTTGAACCTGCCAAGTCTTCGTTTCGAATCCGGAGGGTACATCAAATGACTTTCCTCCGTCCTTCGGTTCGGCCAGTACCGGCTTTCCATCTTTCGTTAAGAAGATCACTGCGCCCGTCAAGCGATTTACGGTCACGGCGATCACTCCGGTCGAGAGCTTGACTTCATTGCGCTCGGACGCCACCTGCAGATTCTGGGCCTTGCATGGTTGGATGACGACAGGAACTTTGGGGGTTGGGATCTGTGATGTGGAGCTGGCCACGACGTGGATGACGCGATCGCCGCAGACCTCAACTCGCATGACTCCGGCGGTGGTGGTGAAAGTGACACCATTCGTGTCCGGATGGAACTCTTTAACAGCGAACTGTGACTGCTTCGCGGCCCATGCCGCCGAACTGATAATGATGAAGAGCAAGACAACGCATTTATGGCTGAGTTCTGTTAGCCGAATTGGCATTCTTACGCCCCTTGTGCAGTGATATTGCACCGCTGCAGTAATCCACGCGCGATTATGGAATCGAAGCTTATTGTGACTCGTTGTCGTTTTCGCCCTGCTGCATGGCTACGGCTGCCCTGGTCAGCCCCTCGCTTCGCAATCGCTTTGAAGCCGCGAAGGCTTGGTTCGCTGCGGTTTGGTCTCCGATCTTCAGGTAGAGGCGGGCGATCTGAAAGTGAAGCCGGCCATCCTTGTCATCGGAAAGCCCGAGCTTCATCTCTGTAATCGCCTGCTGCGTGCGGTTTGTTTCGGCATACACACGACCGAGCAAAGCGTGCACGTGAGGAATCAACTCCGGCTTAGTGTTCAGAGCCTTTCTTAAATATGGCTCCGCTCCCGAGAAATCGTGTTGCGCGGAAAGGATTTCTCCCATAACGGCATTGAACTCCGGATCACTGGGATTTGTTTTCAAAGCACCCTCTGCAATCCGAAGTGCCTCATCGATTTCTGAATCAGCGAGCAGTGCTAAAGACAAACCGAACAAGCCGCCCGCGTCGTCCGGTCGGATGGCCAAAGCTTTTCGATATTCTTGTTCCGCATCGGGGTAGTACTTTCGCTGGCGGTAAACGTCTCCCAGCAAAACATGCAAGGTTGGGGAACTGGAGTCGAGTTCACTGGCGCGCGCCAGGGTTTCGGTAGCAAGCTTCTGCGCCGATTTTGTTTCCCAATACAATCCCTCGGCTTCCGTTGCTGGATCCAGGGCGAGCTTCTGAGCGGAATCGAAAGCGGCTTGGTATCTCGCGGTTGAATACGCGCAGGAGACTAAAAGGCGGAGTTCTCTCGCTTGAATCTGCGTTTGACCCGATAGCGCGTCGCTGCACTTCCGGTACCTTCCGGCGGCGTACAGTTTTTGGATGTCGCTGGGCGGTGTTTTGGGACACTGTGGGCTGTCCCTAGTCACATCGGTGTGCTGAGCTGAGTCCTCGCTGCTTTGAGGGGTTACTCCATTCTGAAATAGAATGGCGATGGCTTCCAGAATCTCTCCATTGGCTCGTTTCTCTTCCAAAGTGCGCTGTAACTTGGAAAGGCTCGGTTGGGGCATTCCCGCCTTAAACAGGGGAATGTTTGCTCGAAGAAAGCTGGGATCCGCATTCCATATCTCTGCAATTTCTTTCGTCCCCTCCGCTGCAGCACCTTGCTCAACGTGCAACCGAGCCAGGCCCAGTTTCGCCATGAGCGAACCGGGGTCGGACGCGAGTTCAGCCTTCAATTCACGTTCAGCGCCCGGCAAATCGTGCTGATTCAAAAGCACAAAGCCATAGGCTGCGTGCGTACCTGACGGAAATGCCTCGGAGGCAAGAGTGGTTTTGTATGCCTCGGCAGCCTGGATAAATGCTCGTTGTTCTGCAAAGGTATCCGCCACCAGCGCGTGCAGGTATCCTGAATCCCTATGCTGCGCCAGCAGAACGCGAGCGTCGGCCTCGACCTGCTCCAGATACATCACTCCAAGGTGGAACCAGTCGTTGGCGTTTCCTGAGTTAAGCTGCACCGCGTGACGGTACGAAGCAATGGCAAGCCTGCTTTTTCCGGTGGCTGCGTAGGCTTGCCCGAGAGCCAGTTGTACTTGAGGATCGGTGGGTTTGATGAGTGCGGCCCGTTTCAGATACGGAATCGCCTCACGAAATCGCTTTACCTTGACGTAATCCAGTCCCAAGAACAGGTTTGGAACAAACAGATTTGGTTGCAGGCGAACCGCCTGGAGAAAAGAATCGACGGCTTGCTGATCTTTCCCCGTCTGGTAGTACATCAGACCGAGATTGGCTCGGAGTTCTGCGATTTGAGGCTGAAGGGTGACTGCGTTTCGGTAAAACTCGGCGGCAGCGTCGAAATCCCCCTTGGCCTGGGCTTGTTGCGCCGAGGCCACGAGGGATTCAAACTTCGACGGCTGTTGCGGAAGTGCTACTCCGTTGAGCGCGACAAGGATCGAACAACAGACAACAACCGACCTAGTTCTCTGCACGCGTCACCAATAGAATTTCAGCGCTGCCTGCATTTGCCTCGGCGTCCATGCCTGGGTAATCGTTCCAAATCCACCACCCATGAATGTGTTCGGGCTGTAGAAGTTGGTGTGGTTGAAAGCGTTAAACATATCCAGCCGAAACTGGAACCGGAAGCGTTCTTGAATCGGGAAGTACTTTTGAATACTTATGTCAAAGTTCTTGTAGCTGGGTGCCCGGAGATCGGAGAAGTATCGCGGAGCATTCCCCAGACTCCAAGGCTGGGCAATCGCGAAGGCTGAGGTGTTGAACCACTCCGTACGGCTGCGATGTGCGATGTGGTAGTTGCCCACAACATCCACATGCTGGCCCACCCCGAAATAGTTGAGTCCATTTCCCGAACTGGTGACCGTCAGAGGGAAGCCCTCTTTCAGGGTCAGTGTTCCAGAGCTCTGCCAGCCACCCACGATGGTGTTCACGACTCCGTTCATTCCAGAACCGAACTTCTTGCCCTTGCCAACCGGAAGCTCGTACACATAGCTCAGAACGAAGCTGTGAGGAGTGTCGGTTGCGTCGACCGACTTTTCCGCGGCGAGATTGTAGACGTTGCGAATATTCTCCGAGAAGTTGGCGGATGCGGAAGCCCAGTTTTCGGGTCCACCGACGTTGTCAATGAATTTCGAAAAGGTGTAGGACGCCAGCAGCGTGAGCCCCTGCGAGACGCGGTGGGTATAGTTCACGTCCAGCGCATTGTAGCTGGAGCTGCCCGACGGTGCCTGGACCTCGTTAATGTCGCAGAATTCAGGATGGGGCCTGAGTAACTGTCCTCGTTGAATCGTGGACTGATCAAGACTGCAGCCGCTCGCTGTGATTTGGCCGACGAACGGGTTTGGAACTTGATCCAGCAATGCACTACCCATCGAGAAGTACTTCGGATCCAATTGATTCAAG
>QIAI01000175.1 GCA_003224995.1 Acidobacteriota bacterium | reverse complement strand
GGCCGAAGTTCCGCTACCACCTCCGGCAACGGATACCGCAAATACTTGTATTCTCCCCGCCCAAACCCATGGCTAGCCATCACCACCCGGCTGCGGAACCAGCTGTCATCTCCATAATGACTCGCCAGATCTCGACACTCCTCCCGAGTCAAAAGTCCTTCCAGCACCGTGCTACCCTGCGTATCTAGTTCTCGCGTAATGCGATCCCATTCCAGCCACTCAAGCCTGGAAGTCCCCGCATCTTCCTTTACTGCAGCCCCTCTCATCGACGCTCCTTCCAGCCCACAAGCCTCATTCCTTCTCTTGATTCCCAGCACGCCACAGCCGATGGTTCTAAACCTACCAATCCCATCGCCCGCCAGCACTCCGCTTCTTGCCCTCAAAAGCTCTTCCGGAATAAGGGATCTCCGAGTTTTCTCCCCAGAACGCGTATCCAACCGCTCGCCACACATTTCCCAGCCATAGAAATCCCCAGGCGTAGCCGCGTTCTCTCGCGACTCGTTCGTGCCATACCGGGTAGCACCTTAGCGCCATTGCGAACCCGCCACTCCTGCCCTAACCTCCACTGCGCGCCACTGATTGAATGCTCGCCGGTCTCTAAGGAGCCGACGATGCCCAGGGTTCTTCGGGGGAGGAAGCCTTGGGCGCAATTTTAGGTGCTTTCATCATGCGCCCGGCCAAAATTCCAGGAGTCGCCACTTCGTCTCCTGAAGGAACGCATAGCCCATCGACCGTTAAAACGGGAGTGACCAACAAAGGGCCCGAAGACCGCCGAGCAACCTGCGGTGTTGATCTTCAGTTGTTCCTGCTTTTGAATCACCAGCCGATGTCTTCATTGAGTCATTTCTGGCTTCCCCTCGGGGAGAATGGCTGTGACTGGGAAACGTTTGTTTTGGATCTCCATCATCATCCTTGAGCTGGTCCTCGTCTACCTGCTCTGGCATCCGCATCGTGATCGTCCGATGCGAGCGTCTCACCGAACTTCGCCTGCCCTGCCCGCGCTGCGACAGCCCGAGCCGCGACAGTCCGAGGCGCGACGGCCCGAGGCCCCGACCTCGGCCCTCGCCACCGCCACTCACAAGCCTTTCAGCGGTACGCGTCTCCATGGAGCAACTCGAAAAGCATCGCTCATTATTAATGCAGGCCTGAAGTCGCCCGAGCCGCTTCCTCCCAACCCACCGCTACCCCCGCCCCCTCCGTTGACCCCATTCGAGAGCTTTTGGTGTCACATCTCGACCATAGATTCCAATTGCGACTGTAAAGCAGGCATTGAGAACCACGACCAGACCGCCAACCTCGTCATGCGCTAAACAAAAGACAACTGCCGTCCTACGCTAACCAAAGACGATTGCACTCGAGCGAATCCCACTGCTTTGTGGACCTTTTATTTTTGTAGCAGTAGTTCAGCCTTCACTCTCGTACGGGGACCTCGTTCGTATCCATCCGCGAAACATCTTACCCCGATGCTTTTCTATACATTGATCCCTGTATACAAGACCTTTTGTTAGGAATGCTACGCTTCGTAAGCTACCGGCAAGAGCGTCGCACTCAGATCCGGAGCCATCAACACCCGAAGCAGCGAGTTCTCGGGGCACTCCTTCGGAGGCGGTCGTGCGCGTTCTCATTGTGGATGATCACTACTCGGTGCGGCGCGGAGTGCGCGCCTTGCTCCTGCTGGGTGCTGAGGACGTCGAAATCTGCGGAGAGGCCCAGGATGGCCGCGAAGCCGTTACCAAGGCCGGCGAACTTAACCCCGACCTCATCATCATGGACGTGAGGATGCCCGTCCTCGACGGCTTTCATGCCACCCGCGCAATCCGCCATCGTTTCCCCGGCATTCAAATCATCTTGCTCAGCCTGCATGACTCCCCCGAAGCACGCGAAGAATCGGTCCGCGCCGGAGCCTTCGAGTTCGTGGAGAAGTCCGCCATTTGGACGAAGCTTCTTCCCACCTTGCGCCGGCTGCAAGCCAGCGGCGTAGTCCCGCATGAACCATCTTCGGACACCACGCTTCCGGCCCCGCCTCCAAAAATTGCGCCAACCATGGCATTTCGTGACGCCGAACAGCGTTTTCTCTCCACCTTCGAGCAGACCGCAGTGGGCATGGCCCATTTCGCAGAGAACGGACGATGGTTGCGCGTCAATCAGAAGCTCTGCGACATGCTGGGCTTTTCCAGCGGCCAGTTGCAGCGCCTCCGATTCCAGGACCTCGTCAATCCCGCCGACCTCGAAATAGCTCTGGCGCAAGCCACCAAGGTCGCCTCCGGAGAATTCGAGCACTACGCGATGAACACTCGTTACATCCGCCAAGATGGCGAGAATGTTCCCATCCGCCTCAACGTCGATGCCGTCCGCGACCCAAAAGGCAATCTCCGTTATTACAACTGCGTCATCCAGGATGCCACCGACAATGTTCTCCTTGCGAGTGAGCTCACCAAAACCCAGCACGCCCTCCACCTTGCGACCCAGCAGTTGGATTTATTGTCCGACCAAATTAAGGCGCCTTTGACTCGCTGTAGCCGCGATCTTCGTTACCAGTGGGTGAATCAGTACTACGCCGATTGGCTGAGCAGGCCGCGGGATAAAATCGTGGGCCGCCCGATCCTCGAAGTTGTGGGAAAAGAAGCCTTTCAAAAACTGCAACCTCGATTCGATCGAGTGCTCGGCGGATCCGAGGTTAACTTCAGTGACATCATCGTCTACGACGGAATTGGGCAGCGCTCCATCTCCGCCGCCTACCGTCCAACCCTCGATAGCGCGCACGCCGTGGATGGATGGATCGCTTTCGTCCAGGACCTCACCGGCAAGTCCGAGCCCTAGCCGTTCGATGGACCTTCCAGGAGATCTGTAGCTTTGAAACGGCTGGGCTTCCCCGTGCCCCAAAAGATTCCGATTCCGTTGGCTGCAACGGCTCGAGTTCCGCCCAAGCCCTAAAGCCGGCAATCTCGGTTCCGTCGGGCCAAGAGCGCATTCGGGATTTGTTGACAGTTGTGGCTGTTCCTGTTGCGAATAGGTGCGGTAGCTGTGTTAAACTCCGCGCGTCATGGCGACCACGGTCGCAGCTAAACCCGTATTGACGACCAGAGGAGCGCACGACCACGCCTTTTTCTCTGGAATGGCGATCATCATGGCGTGCGCCGTCTTTACTGGTTTTGCTCGAACTTACTACCTAAGCGCGTACTTCGGAACTCACGCGACCACCTCGGGCCGGCCGTTCTCGACCATCGTCCGGGTACACGCCGCGCTCTTTACGACTTGGGTGCTCTTATTCCTCGTGCAGACGTCGCTGGTGGCCGCCCGTCGAGTTGCCGTCCACCGGCGGCTTGGAGTGTCAGTTGCAGTTCTCGCCGCGGCGATGATTGTGGTCGGAACCGCCACCGCCGTGGATGGGGCACGACACGGAGCTGCTCCGCCGGGACTCGACCCACTGTCATTCCTTGTCATCCCACTCGGCGACATGGTCGTGTTCACGGTGCTGATTGCGGCAGCGCTCACGCTTCGCCGCAACAAAGAGGCGCACAAACGCCTTATGCTGCTCGCCTTTACTGCGATTTTAGTCGCCGCAGTCGCCCGCTTTCCCGGGATGGTGGCCGCTGGACCGCTTTGGTTCTTTGGCCTGACTTTCCTCACCGTGCTTGCGCTGGTTATGACCTACGACCTTGTTACACGCCGGCGAGTGCATCCAGCCTACGTCTGGGGCGGCGGATTATTGATCCTTTCGGTGCCGGCACGTTTAGCCATCTCCACAACGCACGCTTGGCATCACCTGGCGCAGAAGCTCATCGGGAGCTAGTGTCCTGTCCCCGCAATTCGCGCCATAAATCCGTCATCCCGACGGCATAAGTCTGTCACCCCGACCAACATAAATCTGTCATCCCGACCGGAGCGAAGCGGCATAAGTCTCATCCCGACCGGAGCGAACTGTTATAAGTCTGTCATCCCGACCGGCATAAATCTGTCATCCCGACCGGGCATAAATCTGTCATCCCGACCGGAGCGAAGCGGAGTGGAGGGACCTTGTGTTTTCAAACGACCGGTTCTCTTCACTCGGTCGCCGCTTCGTACAAGCCCAAAACCTTCGCCCTAATACCGGCCGGGCTCATGACAGTCGATGAGCTTGAGGCTCGCCTGAGTGCGATTGCAAGTTAATACTGGCGGCTCTACCGCCTCGAACTATCGAAACAGATGGGATGAGAAGACCGGTCTCCGGACGGGATGCGGTGTACGCTCCCAAGTTATCGACGTGCTCGAAGCACAAGAGATAAAGGAGACCGGCAATGAAAAAGGGTAGCACCACAGCCAGCAAGCAGAGCAGGATTTTTCGCAACGCCAATTGACGATCGGTTTGGACCTGGGGGATCGCTCGAACTGCTACTGCGTTCTGGAGGAGACGGGGCGTATCGTGATGGAACAAAAAGTTGCCACCACGCCCAAGGCTCTGCAAGCGGCATTCGGACCATGCCGCGCAGCCGCATCGCGTTGGAGACGGGGATGCATTCGCCGTGGGTCAGCCGCCTGCCGAGCGAGTTGCGGCACGAACTGATGGTGGCGCATGCGCGCAAGGTGCGTCTGATCGGGAAGAGCCGAAAA
>QIAI01000174.1 GCA_003224995.1 Acidobacteriota bacterium | reverse complement strand
AACGTGAACACGCGCTTGCTGGCGGGGTCGTACCATATCGCGTCCGGCCGGTTGCCTACTTTGATCTTGTTCAGCGTCTTCAGGCTCTGCATGTCAAATACGCTGACCGTGTCTTCCCGCCCATTGCTGGTGAACCCTTTGCCAATTTCGGGCACGAGGGCGATGCCATGAACGCCGGGGGTATCCGCGATCTCGCCAACCGGCTTGCCTGAATCGACATCGATGACCACCACTTTGGTGCCACGCGAGATGTATAGCCGACGCGCTGCGCTATCCACCTTCAGATAATCCCATCCGCCGTCGCCGCCAAGCTTCCACGTCCTCAGCAAGTGATATCCCGGAGCCGCGGCGACCAGCAAGACAGACAAAAAAGAAATGAGAATTGCGACCGAGGCGATCCGTGATCTCGTCATGTCATCCTCCCAAGCGGCGACTGGAAGCCAGCTTACAAGACGAAGTCTGAAAGAAGTCTGATTTTTCCTGCTGCGAGCGCGCAAAAAAAGGGAGAGCCGAAGCTCTCCCCGCTTGAGGGAGGAAGTCCAAAGTCAGGTCTCAGGTCTCGTGTCCGGTGGCACCCCTTTCTAACCGTCCCTGACTAGAGCACCGAGAACGCAAGAAATCCCGAAAGCCTGAGCGCACAGCCTAGAGGCTAAAGCCTGGAGGCTAGAGCCTGAAGGCTAGCCCGGAGCCTAGTCCAGCATCTTCGCCACGTGCAGCGCGAAGCCTGTTTTCGGCAGCAATGAGGTCAGTTCAAAGGCCCGGAAGCCGTCGCCACTCACCTCGGTATGGCGATACAGTCCCGGCTCGCTGTCGACCGTCTCGTGCCGGCCATGCAAGTTATCGAGGAATCCCTGCGCCGCCTTTTCGCTAACCTGTGCCCCCTTGGCGCGGGTGACGACTGCGTCAGTCGCGTAGGAGCGCACCAGCTTGGGCCAATATTTTTCCAGCAGGCTGGTGCTGGCGAAAAGATCCGCCCATACGATTTGTCCATTCACTGCAACCACCACGCCCACCGCGTTCTGATCGTGCAATTGGCGGATCGTACTGGAGTACTCCTGCTCGACGGAGCCTGCGACCGAATCCAGCTTCTTTCTCACGTCCGGATTACCCATCACCTTGGCATAGGAGGTGGTATCCGCAAGCACAGGCGCAGCTGCCGGTGCGTCGATTCGCATCTGCATGGTCATTTCTTCGCGCGTTTTCGCTACCTGCGACCATACTTGCTGCTGACTCTTGGAAGCCATGGCGCTGCCACGCACCGAAGGAGCAGCCATGGCCGCGCTCGGCATACCGGCTGTGAACTTCTCGCTCGTGCCTACCCATCGTCCCGGCTCGACGCAGAACACATCCAGGTCAATGGGATCACTTTCCGGCGGCACGATGCGGTCCTTCGCAATCACCCGATCCTGTTTGCCGCCGGTCACGATCTCTCCCGCCAACAACAACAGAGCGCGCTTCGAATTGTTGATCAGTACCAGCCGGTTGACCTGAGCGCCGTCATGCACCGAGTAGTCTGGATGAACGACCCCGCCCTGGTGCGGCCTGCGAATCATTCCGCGAACCCGGCCCGATTCGGTCACTTCCACCTCTCCGGACTTCAAGCCTTCATCCAGTGTCAGAAAATTTCCAGTGTCGTGTGAGGCCGCTGTCACGACCGGAAATACCGTCAAGCTGCCGTGCCGGATCGGCGCCAGTACCTTGTAGTCCGAGATAGGCGCCGCCTGCCCGGCTTGCACTTCCTGCCATTCCGCCTCCACCAGACCCACCGCAATTGCCAAGACCATTGTGCATAGAAACACCGTGACCTTCATGGCATCCTCCCAGAGCAAAGCGACACCCCGGCTTTTGAGCGCATCCTATGATGGTGCCGGGGTGCGCTGGCTCCCTGACTGTCCGAAGAACGGATAGTTCCTGCTTCCTTGCATGAAATAAAATGAGTAGCATCGCCAGAGACGGCGACTCGATGGACCGCGCCACTCAATCCGTTGCGGACGCTCCAGTGGAATTCCAGAAACTGGCGGCGGAGCTTCACGCCCGCTGTGGCGCCGCGCAGTTCGGAGTGAGTTGCGACGATCTGGCACGCATCCTTGCAGAGATCGCGAAAAAATATTCAGGCTCGGTGGATTCCTCGAGGGCTCGCGAATTCTGCCTCTCCCTCAAGCTGGAAGAACTAGTGCTGGCGCGTGGCTGCGCTGCCGGCAGCGAGCAAGCCTGGCAAACTTTCATGCTGCGTTACCGCGAGAAGCTTTACGAGATCGGCCTGCATATTACGCGCGAGGACTCCGCCGCTCGCGACCTCTCCGATTCTCTCTATGCCGATCTCTACGGGACAGTCTTGCGCGACGGGAAACGGGCTTCGAAGCTCTCCTCCTACACAGGACGTGGCTCACTGGAAGGTTGGCTGCGCACGGTGATGGCTCAGGAACACGTCAATCGATACCGGCGACAGAAACGAAATGTAAGCCTCGACGAAGAGACCGAGGAGGGGGCTCAGTTTGCCGCTCCCGATCCTGAACCTTCGCCGGTGGTCGATGCGCGGCTTCAAAGTTCTACGGATGAAGCCTTGGCTGCCCTGAGTCCAGAAGATCGGCTTATTCTTGCGGCTTACTACCTGGATGGCCGCACGCTGGCCGAAATCGCTCGCATGCTTTCGGTACATGAGTCCACCATCAGCCGCAAAGTCGACAAGCTGGCCAAAGCATTGCGCAAACAAATTCTTGGGAGCCTAGCCCGCAAGGGGATGTCCCGCCGCCAAGCTGAAGAAGCCATGGCAGTTGACGTGCGGGACCTGACCTTGAATCTAGGCCAGACGGGGGCGCAAGATTCCCAGGCAAATGCGTTCCATCAGAAGAAGGTAAGCGCTCCGGCGGGAAACGGAAGCCCGTAGGGCGCATAGGAGAATACAGGTCCGGCTGTAATCGCTTGCGAATGGAAGAAATACCCCAAATCGTCCGCGCTCGCTTGCATACGCAAGCGGCCAAAGATCACCCCGATCCTGACCTGCTCAACGCTTTCGCCGAGCGGGCGCTGCCGGAGTCTGAGCGTACGCAGGTGCTGACGCATCTCTCGCGTTGCTCCGAGTGTCGCGACGTGCTTGCCCTGGCCACGGTCTCCGCCAACATTCCAGAGAAGTCCGCCGCTGATTTCATAGACACCGCTCGCGCTTCCTGGTTCCATTGGCGGACACTTCGCTGGGGAGCCGTGGCTGCATGTGTCGTAATCGTGGGCTCGGCCGTGCTCATGAAACGCGATTCGCTCATGATGTCGCGGAGTGCCAAGATCGACGCGGTTCAGGAGCAACCGGTGGCCAACCAACTTGCCTACGAAGGCAACCGCGAAGCTCCGGCATCGGGTCCCGCGCTAGCTCGTCCGGAAGCGGCAATCAGCGCCGCCGTGGAGCCGCCCAGCGCCAAGCTGACCGCAGAAGATAAAGACAAAATTGCCAACGAGCTCCCTGCCCGGAAAGAGCTTTCTGGGAATCCGCAAGGGATTCTATCGAAGAAAGTCACAGGGAACCTTTTCACAGGTGGCGCATCTGAACCGCGGCAGCCGAGGGGCAAGACGCCCATCGCGTCAGCGACAATTGGCATGCGCGGGACTGCGCCGGCTGCCCCGGTTCCTTCCCAAGAAGAACTCAAGGACTTTACGGCGACGCAAACTAACAACGGCAAGACTCTGAACATTCAAGGAAATTCAGAGACCGTGGAAGTGCAAGCGGCTGCCCCGGCCCTGGAGGTCAACTCGACCGCGCCGGTCAGTGTTGATGAGAAGCACGAAGCTCCCGGAAAGGCGAAAGCATCTTCGGCGCTGGTGATGTTCGATCGCATGACGGACGGAGCTACGACGGAAACGGCTACTGCCAAGCGAGCAACCGGGGTCAGGGCGACTCGGGAGCGTATGTCTTCGGCGAATGCGCGCTTGTCCCGATGGACGATCTCGTCCGATGGTCAACTTCAGCACTCGGTTGACTCCGGCAACACCTGGCAACCGGTCGTAGTCGCCGAACACGCCACCTTCCGCGCTCTCTCTGCAAATGGACCTGACATCTGGGTGGGGGGTCCAGCAGGCTTGCTCTACCATTCTTTTGACTCTGGTGCGCACTGGATCCAGGTCAAGCCGGCCACGTCCGATACCTCTTTGAAGGCCGACATCGCAGCCATCGAGTTCACCGACATCCGACAAGGCAAAATCACGACCGCCAGCGGGGAAGTCTGGCTTACGGATGACGCGGGCCAGACCTGGCATAAACAACCGTAGGTTTCATGCCGGGTAGCCGCTACTTCACCAGGTAGAACGCCTCCTGCCGAGGGATGAAAAACTTGTAGCCCTCGTCTGTCAGATAGGCGTCGTCTTCCATCATGATGTACACCTTCTGTCCATCCCACTCAGGAACTGCCGTCTGGGTATTGAGTTCCACAGACAAGTAAGAGCCCTTACGCAAGGGCTTGGCCTGGCTGGCGCCAATATCGGTGCGTTGCGCAGAACGAAAATCAATGCTGGGACCGAGCCCGTGCCCCTGGTTTCCAATGGGGTGGCTATAGATTTGGGCCTCGATCCCTTTCTGCTTCATTTCATCCATTGCCTGGGCATAAACCTCGGCGGCGGGCTTGCCCGGGCGCGCTGCGCGCAAGGTGAGCGCGTCTTGCAGCGCGTTTGTATTCTTCATTGCATTCTTGAGCCCAGCAGGGGCGTCCTTCTCGCCTGGAAGCAGGACGTAAGCCATTTTCTGCCAGTCCGTATTTAAGCCCATGTAGGTAATGCCGAAATCGAGATGCACCACGTCGCCGCGTTCAATCACCGTGTTGTGTCATTTTTCCTGGCCCTTCGTTGCACACGCAGATCGGGCTGGAACCAGGTGCTTACGCGATTTTCCCACAGTTGGTCATACAGCCAGCGGCGCACATCTCCCACGGTTGTTTTGCCAGGATGGATGACCTCGCTCGAGAGCGAGCGGCGCGTGAGGCTGTCCGTGACTTGCACCATCTGCTGGTAGGTGGCGAACTCTTCTGGAATGCGGGTGTCGAGGTACTCCTCGATCAGTTCTGCCGCCGGCACAAAATGCTGGACTGCGTCCGCGCCCATCTTGTCCGCGATCAGATCGTAGGTATCGTGCGTGATGCTGCGCTCGACACCTCGCCGCGCACCGTAGCTGAGCGCTATCTTCTTCGGCTTATATTGTTCGTAGAGTTCGGGCAGAACTTTTTCGGCCGGACGAGGTTCATCGGGCGACTCGAAAAAATGCTTCAGGTTCTCCTCCGCAAAACCGGTGATGGCCAGCTTGCGTAGTCCCTTTTCGTCGGTATCGATGAACACAAAGTAATCGCGTCCGCCGGCATAAGGCCGCGGGGGAGCGATGTATTGCGTGAGAGGATCGTCGTGGAACTCTTCGTTCACCACGATCCACATATCGATCCCGTGCTCCCGCATCATGGGCAGAATCATGTCGTGTCGCTTCGCCAGCCACTGTTCCCGTATCGCGATCTGCTGCGACCAGGGCAGCAGTTTTGGAGTTTTGCCGGCCTTCTGGGCAATTGCAGGGGAAAAGATCAGCAGGCAGCACAGCAAACATAAAAGCCGCAAACGCATCCGAAGCCTCGGGATTGAATTGAAACAGCGCGTCATATTCCCTTGGCAGGGGCGCGCCTGTCAAACCCACAATCCCTGATGTAGCGCGGGCGCCCTCGCCCGTGCAATTGCCTCGATCGGCTGAATTGGGCGACGCCTTTGGGAACGCTCGCATGCGCGCTAACATGATCAGGCGAATGGCCACAAAACTACAGACCGTCCGGGACATTCTGCAGCAGCGCTGCCCGCGCTGCCGGTTGGGTAAGATTTTCCCGCGCTCTGTTTTCCTCGGCTTTCCCAAAATGCATGAACGTTGTTCTGTCTGCCGTCTTCGCTTCGAACGCGAGCCGGGATATTTTCTTGGGGCCATGTACATCAGCTACGGACTTGCTCTGGTTTTCATTACTGGCGTCGCGACCATTTTCTGGGCCATTACGCATTGGTGGATCACCAAGGACACCATTTGGGGAGTGATCTTGTTCTTGCCGTTCGCGCCGGCAATCACGTACTTCTCGCGTGTCCTATGGATTTATCTCGATCAGACCGTCGACCCAGATCGCAGCTAGTGCTCCGCAACCGCATTCCGCAATCAGGTTGCAGCGTGCCGCGCCTGGTGATCGGTTGGTCCCTCAAGCGCTCTTCTTTTTCGTGCGATTTGTAAATTCTCTCGAAGGAAGAATTCTGACGACGGCAAAAGCCGAGTGGGTAACCACGGTCGCTGAAGCGCTGATTTGTATTGATTAGCCGTTTGCTTTCAAGAATCCGCGATCCTTTCAGACCACGCTCCCGATGTTGTAGCCGGGTTACTTAAGTCAGACGTCGGGGTGTTACCCGGCAAACTCCAGAATTACCAAAGTGACATTTACGTTCCGCGACGCCCGACATATGATCCGCACGTGGTTTGGCAGTTCTGGGGGAGGGCTGCCGAGGCGTCCTGAACTTTGTTCAGGACGCTTTTAATTTCAGGT
>QIAI01000173.1 GCA_003224995.1 Acidobacteriota bacterium | reverse complement strand
ACTACCTGTGGTGTGATCACCGCGCGAAAGGGGAAGCTGCAGAGATCACCGAGACCGCCCAACGTGAAAAGTTGGAGGCCATTCAGTGGTGCGGCGGCGTGTACTCTTCCGAGTGGGGCTTCTCCAAACTCCTGCACTGGCTGCGTCACAACCCTGAAAAGCGTTCGGAGTTCGCCTCCGCCTTCGAGCATTGCGACATGGTGGCAGCTACGCTGTGTGGCATTACCGATCCCAAAAAGGTTAAGCGTAGTATCTGCGCAATGGGGCACAAGTGGCTTTGGAACGCTGCCTTGGGCGGCCTGCCCCCAGAATCCTTTCTTACCAAAGTCGACCCGCTGCTGACCGGAGTGCGCGACAAGCTTGAAAGTGAATACGCGACCTCCGATGCCATTGCGGGCACGCTATCGCCCTATTGGGCCGAGCAGCTTGGGCTGAAGCCCGGCATTCCCATTCCGGTCGGTGCTTTCGATGCCCACTGGGACGCCGTCGGGGCAGGGTGTCGCACCGATGACATGGTGAACGTAGTCGGGACCTCCACGTGCATAATCGGCATCACGCCTTCCGTGAATCTGGTGCCGGGAGTGTGCGGCGTAGTAGAGGGGAGTGTACATCCGAAACGCACTGGCATTGAAGCGGGCCTCTCGGCCGTTGGCGACATCTTCAACGCGATCGCCACGCGGGCCGGCAGCGACGTTCCCACGTTGAGCAAGGGCCTGGAAAACTATCTGCCCGGACAAACCGGCCTTCTCCGCCTTACGTGGGACAACGGGGATCGCACCGTGCTGGTGAATCCAAACTTGCGTGGCGTAACCTTTGGATGGAATCTGCAAAGCACCGCCCAGGACGAGTTGTTCGCCGCTATCGAAGGCACGGCCTTCCACACGCGGGTGATTCTGGATCGCATGGCGGGCCATGGAGTCGAAATCAAGAGGGTCATCAATGCCGGCGGCATTCCGCAAAAGAATGACGTTCTCAATCGCGTTTACGCCAACGTGCTCGGACGTCCGGTGCTGGTTCCCTCTAAAAGCGTTGTGAGCCTGGGCTCCGCGATTTTTGCTTTCCTGGCGGCGGGTACATTCAAGTCCGTGGAAGAAGCGCAGGACAAAATCTGTCCACCTCACAAGGTATACCAACCCGATACAGAGGCCCAGCGTGTGTACAACGAGCTTTACCCGCTATACCGCGACCTCTACTTTGCGCTGGGTGAGCGGGGAAAGAACCCATTGGCAACTGTGCTTCCCACTTTGATTCGCGTAGCGGAAGCAGTCCACAAAACGCCGGTGGTTGCCTAACTTCGTGGTGGAGTGACATTGCCGGGAATGGCTGGAGAGTTCAGCATCCGATGAATAACCTGGGAGGCGGTCGTTGCGGTGCGCTCGTAACTGGTCTTTTGCTTGCGACTGCATTCATAACGAACTATGCCACACCGCAGTCCTCCTCCGACCGCGGTACGCCGCTGGCGAAAACTCCTCCCATGGGATGGAATAGCTGGGATTCCTACGGAACCACGGTTAACGAAGAACAGGTCAAGACAAACGCGCGCTGGATGGCCGACCACCTCAAGTCTTCTGGCTGGGAATACGTGGTGGTCGACATGGAATGGTTTGTGCTGGATCCCTCACCCTCGGGCAATTCCGCGAAGGCACAATTCAGTCTTGACGAACATGGACGGTACACTCCTCCAGTAAATCGCTTCCCTTCTGCCGCGCAGGGTGCAGGGTTCAAGCCGCTCGCCGAATACATACATTCCCTCGGATTGAAGTTCGGCATTCATATCCTGCGGGGTATTCCGAAACTTGCGGTCGACAAAAATCTTCCGATTGAAGGCAGCCCTTTTCGCGCGGGCGACGCCGCAAATACGAATGAGACCTGTCCGTGGAACCCGGATAATTATGGAACGAACGCTACTCAACCCGCGGCGCAGGCTTATTACGATTCAATCGCCCGGCTCTACGCGGGTTGGGACGTAGATCTGATCAAGGCAGACTGCATCAGTAGCCGTCCCTATAAGTCGGATGACATTCGCATGCTGAGTTCCGCGCTGCGCAAGACTGGCCGTGCGATTGTTCTCAGCCTGTCGCCGGGAGCGGCGCCCCTCGACAAGGTTCCCGAAATGAGGGAATACGCGCAGATGTGGCGTATCTCTGACGATGTCTGGGATCTCTGGCATAGTACGGTGGACTATCCGCAGGGCCTTGGAGACCAGTTTCCTCGCATTGCGCAATGGGCGCAGTATTCCCAACCAGGACACTGGCCCGATGCCGACATGCTCCCCATCGGCTATCTTGGGCCAGCACCCGGCTGGGGAAAACCGCGATGGACGCGCCTGACCCATGATGAGCAGCGCACATTACTGACGCTGTGGTCCATATTTAGATCGCCGTTGATGATCGGCGGAAACCTTCCTTCCAGCGACGCGTGGACCACTTCATTGCTGACCAATGCCGACGTGCTTGCGATCGACCAGCACGCCACTTCTGCGCGCGCAGTGCTTACGACTGAAAAGGTAGTGGTGTGGACGGCGAATGCTGCGACCGCTGACCTGCAGTACCTGGCTTTCTTTAATCTCACCGAACAAACCACGAGCCTGCAATATTCCTGGCATCAGTTGGGGTTTAGCGGATCCCGCTACCAACTTCGGGATCTATGGGAGCAACGTGATCTGGGTACTGCTACTTCCCTTTCTGTAAGCGTGCCGGCTCATGGAGTCACTCTTTATGGTCTTGCGGGGGCGCGCCGTGATCAAGGCGCAGTCTCTCAACCACTCAACCAATCCGTGAGCGCCTTACAGCCGCGCTCCGTCGGGAGGAAACATTGAAATCGCTATTTAACCTTGTGCTCATGCTCGTTCTGATAGCCTCTATGAGCTTCGATGCCACTGCAGAGGCGAAATCTATCATGAAGAAGCAAGCCTTCGGCAAGACCGGCGATGGTCGGGGAGCTGATCTCTATACCTTAACTAACAAGAAAGGTATGGAGGTGGCGATCACAAATTTCGGCGGAATCATCGTGAGCTTAAAAGTTCCTGACCGGAACGGCAAAGTTGATGACGTCGTGCTCGGCTATGACAGCCTCGACGGCTATCTCACCAACAAAGCCTTTTTTGGAGCGCTGATCGGACGTTATGGAAACCGCATCGCTCACGGCACTTTCACGACGGTGGCCCGGAAGGTTTCAACAAGCGGCTGTGGACCGCAAAGGATATTTCCGGCAGCAAGGGCCAAGCTCTCGAACTGACTTACAAAAGCGCCGATGGAGAAGAAGGTTTCCCCGGGAACCTTGCGGCGAGAGTCGTCTACACACTTTCCGATCAAAACGAACTGACGATTGCTTACTCAGCCACAACCGACAAAAACACAGTCGTCAACCTGACCAACCACTCCTACTTCAATCTCGCCGGGCAAGGCACGGGCGACATCCTCGAGCATCAATTGATGATTCATGGCGATCGAATCACTGCCGTTGATTCCACCCTGATCCCCACCGGTGAGTTAATGCCGGTAAAGGGCACGCCTTTCGACTTCACCCAGGCTACTGCCATTGGCGCCCGCATCAACCAGGAAGACCCGCAAATAAAGCTCGGCAAAGGATACGATCATAACTGGGTGTTGAACACTTCGCCGAAGGGTTCTCCTGTGCTGGCAGCCGAGGCCTATGATCCGAAAACTGGGCGGGTTCTCCAGGTACTGACCACCGAACCCGGAGTGCAGTTCTACAGCGGCAACTTTCTCGACGGCACTCTCCAGGGCAAAGGCGGCAAAGCCTATCAACATCGCTACGGTAACCATCCATCGTTCCCCTCGACCGAGTTGAAAACTGGGCAAAAGTACGCGACCACGACGGTTTTTAAATTCTCAACACGCTAAACCGATGCCAACAGTTGCGGCTGGTTCCTACATGCTGGTTCATCTGTGAGCTGATCCTCAGGGAGGCTACTCATGCGGCGCAGAGATTTTCTTCGCGATACGGCTCTCGGAACAGGTGCTCTCCTGGCGTCCCGGTGGGCGTCTTTTGCGCACGCCTTTGAGTCCAACACCCGGGGCGCTCGCGTTGAAGTCCTTCTTGATGAGCCGCTCGGTACCATCTCCCCCAATATTTACGGTCACTTTGCCGAAAATCTCAGCGGAGTGATTTATGACGGAATGTGGGTGGGCGAGAATTCCAAAATTCCGAATATCAATGGCATTCGCAAAGAACTGGTCGAGGAGATGCGCAAAATCAAGCCTTCGGTGGTGCGCTTCCCGGGCGGTTGTTTTGCCGACAGCTACGATTGGCGCGACGGTATTGGTCCAGCGGATAAACGGCCCCGGCGCACTAATTTCTGGGAAGACGGCGAATCTCCCAGTGCCCCGGCCAGTCACAAATACGATCCCAACCAGTTTGGCACGAACGAGTTCGTGCATTTCTGCAAGCTCATCGGCAGCGAACCTTACCTGGCCGCCAATGTGCGCAGCCTGACCGCGCAGGATTTTTACCGTTGGGTGGAGTACTGCAACTCGCCGAAAGGAAGCACCACACTGGCGGACGTGCGTGCCGCAGGCGGCTACAGCGATCCTTTTAATGTCCGTTATTGGGGGGTGGGTAACGAATCGCCGCAGTTTCATCAGGAACTCTCATTTATTGCCTCCGGCCCCAACGTGGAGGACTGGAATTGGACGCGGGGATTCTTGGAGGAGGTCCTCAAGAAAGGCCACGGACAGCTCCGCTCCATATACGGCATGGCGCTGCATCATTACGCTTGGAATCTAAGCCGCGGCGCCACGCAGGATTGGGTCAAGGGTAAACGCGATGCTCTCCAGTTCGAACCCGTCGACTGGTACGAACTGCTTCGCGAGGGCGATCGCATGGAAGGGCTCATCACCGGTCACTGGCAAGTGATGAGCGAGTTCGACCCAGAGCACTCCATCAAGTTAGTGGTCGACGAATGGGGTCCTTGGTATCGCCCAGGCAATGAGGCGACCGCAAGCAATCAACTGGAGCAGATTCCAACCCTGCGCGATGCGGTTTTCAGCGGCATGACCCTCGACATCTTCAACCGCCATGCCGAAAAAGTGGGGATGGCCAATTGCGCTCAATTGATTAATTGCCTGAACAGTCTCTATCTGGCGCACGAAGAGAAATTCTGCGTCACGCCGGTAGGCCATGTTTTTGCCATGTATGCCGAACACCAGGGTGGCCAGGGTTTGCGGACGATTTTTTCCGCTCCTGACGTCACCTATGACCGCGATGGCAAGCCCGCCCGATTCTGGGGACTTAAAGGCTCGGCTTCGCTGCACGACAAACAACTCGTACTCACAGTGGTGAATCCTGACGTAAGCGCCGCGCGAGAGTCGGAAATTTCAGTGCGGGGCGCCAGCATCCAGTCAGGTTCCGCTACCACGCTGACTCACACTGACATTCATGCACACAATTCATTCGAACAGCGAAATGTGGTTGCACCACAAAGTCGTTCAATCAACGGGAAAGGGGGAACTCTGACGTACAGCTTCCCTGCTGCATCAGTTAACAAGCTGGTTCTGAGACTGGCTTGAATAGGTAGACTCCGTAGGCCTGCATCGAAATCTACCGTGGCTACACACACCGGCTACTCGCTTTCAAACCCGCCGGATTTTAGTTCTCGGGTTGGGCTCCTGCGATCGCAGCCTTTGGCCACCCGTTCACCCATGCGATGCTCGAGATTTGTAGCCATGGCTCTCCAGATTTGCCGTCATACGCGTGATACACAATGATGTCGCCCTCTTTCTGCAAGAGCAGCGATTCTCCGCCTGGCCCAATCCATCGTTGATTTCCCACGATTAAGGGCGTGCCTCCACCCTCGGGCATCGGAGTGCCGCTCTCATCTACGTACGGCCCGGTCACGTTGCGCGATCGTGCCACCATGGTTTTGTAATTGCTCTTGGTCCCGCGACAGCATAGATCGAAGGAAACAAACAAATAGAAGTAGTTATCGTGATGAACAATGAAGGGAGCTTCAATCGCCTGCCAGTCGCCGGGAAGACCGGGAGGGTTACGCGGAGGATTGGGTGGCCGCTTCCGGGCAGCTAGCGAATACAGTTTAGTATCTTCCATCGATAGAATTCCGGTTTTTGGATCAATCCTGCGCATCTTGATCCCGGACCAGAAACTCCCAAAACTTAGCCAGGCGTGGCCCTGCTCATCGAATACCAAATTCGGATCAATCGCATTGAAATCATCTTCCAGCCGAGATTGCAAGACCAGACCATGATCGATCCACCGGTAGTCGGGACTTTTCGGGTTTAGCGTCTTGTTGGTAGCCAGGGCGATTCCGGAAGTATTCTTTCCAAAAACTGAGAACGCGTAGTAAAGATGAAACTTGCCATTGAAGTAACTCAGATCAGGAGCCCAAAGTTCCTTGGTTTGCGGGCTTGCCTTTTTGATCCATTCCGGAACTCCAGAAAATACGTATCCACATCGTTTCCAAGTCTTCAGATTCGGGGAGCAGCGAATAGGGACTTCCCCGTTGCGTTCTGGACCGTTATTGGTCGAGAAGAGATACCAGGTATCCCCGTCTTTGATGATGGAGGGGTCGTGGGTGTACTGCACATCTCCGGACACGGGAATAAGCTGGGGCGCCTGCGCCGCGTGGGCAAGCCCGCATGAAAACGCCGAACAACTCAGAAGCACGACGCAGGTCCAACGAAGGAGCCTCATGGTTGCGATTCCTTGTGACTCAATGTTAGTAGGGGTTCCGGGCGCCGCCGCTGAGTCCGGCAAGCGTTTACCTTACTGGATTCGTTGAGTCCTTGGCTTATATTACCTTTCAACTGTAGCAGGAACGTTACGTGGAGTGGCGGTGGGTGTTTTGGTGATCGACGGTTCACGCTTGCTCCCTGGTTCTCTTGGGGAACGTTTACCATGCTAGAATGCCGTAGATTCCAGCAGCGGCATGGACATACGGGAAATCGCAAAACGAGCGCGCGTCTCCACCGCCACGGTGTCGCGGGTTGTCAATCGCGTGCCCACCGTCAATCCGCAGATGGCCAAGCGCGTGTGGAATGTCATCGAGGAACTGGGCTATTACCCCAATACATCAGCGCGAGCTCTGGTCTCGGGGCGAAGCCGGATCTTCGGTTTAATCATCTCCGACATCACGAACCCATTCTTCCCGGAAATCGTTCAAGTGTTTGAGGCCATCGCGGTCCAGCATCGCTATGAAATCCTGCTCAGCTCAACCAGCCACGATCCGGTACGGATGGAGAGTTCGGTGCGGCGCATGATCGAACGGCGAGTAGAGGGCGTGGCAGTGCTGACGTTCGGGATGGAGGAACCGCTCCTCGAGCACCTTCATGTTCGAGAGGTCCCGTTGGTTTTCGTCGACGTGGGACCGCAGCGTCCGTGGGTCAGTAATATAAAAATTGATTATCTTCATGGCATTCGACAAGCCGTTCAGCACCTTGCGGCTCTTCGACATGAGGTAATTGCCTTTATATCCGGGCCGCTGAAATTAAAGTCCGCGCTCGCCCGACAGCAGGCCTTTCTCCGCTCCATGCGCGAAATAGGAATTGAAGTTGATCCTGCACTCATGGTGGAGGGCGATCATACCATGGAGGGAGGTATGGCGGCCTTCGCCCAACTGCTGGAGAAACCTATTCGTCCAACTGCCGTGATCTGCTCCAACGACATGACCGCGATTGGCGTGATGCGAAAGAGTAACGAAGATCAGATTAGCATCCCGCAGGATTTGTCAGTGATTGGATTTGACGATATACGCATGGCACAGTTCGTGATTCCGCCGCTCACCACCATCCAGATGTCTCAAGCGGAACTGGCGCGGTTAGCATTCGATGCGCTCATGGCGGATGTGGAACGAGAAGCGCCGGCGCCGAGCGGGACAGAGTATGTGCTAAAAACCAATCTAGTTTTACGGCAGTCCACGAGACTGAATTCGGCTGCCACACAACGGATCAAGTGAAACATCGCCAAAGTGATTTCCTCGAGCGGAACGACTACTTCGGCTAACTTGGGCACCTCTTTCTCGATCACGCATTTCGT
This sequence comes from Acidobacteriota bacterium, assembly GCA_003224995.1. Classification (GTDB taxonomy): domain Bacteria; phylum Acidobacteriota; class Terriglobia; order Terriglobales; family Acidobacteriaceae; genus Gp1-AA133. The sequence continues at coordinate 1,358 of QIAI01000173.1, read as the reverse complement.
AACTCGCCGGTAGCCTCGATCCCTTATCGTTGCCGGCATCGACGTATAACAGCATCGACGGATGACGATTGCCGCTTTTGAGCAATCGCCAAGTGGAAACCCGCGAACCTTGCTGGCTAATGGGAGAGCTTGATGGATTTGATCCAATTCACAAAACGAATCGCGACGGCCGCTTTTGTGCTGGCCGCATGGACCTTTGTTCCTGTTGTTCTGCTGGCGCAGACCACAGAGCCTACTCCCACGACGCCTTATCTCGATCCTAACTTGCCCATCGATCAGCGCGTGGACGATCTTGTCTCCCGCATGACATTGGAAGAGAAAGCGTCGCAACTAGTAAATCAGGCTCGCGCCATTCCCCGACTTCAGGTTCCGGCGTATGACTACTGGAGTGAGGCGCTACACGGCGTCGCCGGGGCAGGTATCGCCACAGTTTTCCCACAAGCCATCGCGCTCGGTGCTACCTGGGACGCTCCCTTGCTCCATGAGGTAGCTACGGTCGTTGGAACTGAGGCTCGGGCCAAGCACCACGAAGCCGTTCGCCAGGGCCGTCGCGACATTTTCGAGGGACTCACTCTCTGGTCGCCAAACATTAATATCTTTCGCGACCCGCGCTGGGGTCGCGGTCAGGAAACCTACGGTGAAGATCCTTTTCTCACCGCCAGCATGGGAGTCGCTTTTGTCACAGGACTGCAGGGTGACAGTCAGAAGTATCTTCGTGTGGTCTCCACTCCCAAGCACTTCGCCGTGCACAGCGGTCCCGAGTCCCTGCGCCACAAGTTCGACGTGCCCGCCTCCAAGCACGACGAGGAAGACACCTACCTTCCGGCGTTTCGCGCCACGATCGTCGAAGGTCACGCCGCGTCCACCATGTGCGCCTACAACAGCATCAATGGAGAACCCGCTTGCGCGAACCGCTTCCTCTTACGAGACCAGCTGCGCGGAGCCTGGCGATTCAATGGCTTTGTTGTTTCCGACTGCGGCGCGGTGATGGATATCTGGTCGGGTCACCAGTACAGCAAGACCAAGGAAGAAGCGGCAGCCGTTTCTCTCAAGATGGGAATGGACAACGAGTGCATCGATTTCACGCAGAAAATAGCGGACAACTCCGACTATGTGAAGTACCTCGACGCCGTCAATCAGGGCCTGCTTAGCGAGAAGGACATCGATGTAGCGCTACGCCGGATCTTCCGTGCCCGCTTCTTGCTCGGCATGTTCGATCCACCGGAGATGGTGCCCTACGCACAAATCCCTTACTCCGAGAATGATTCAGAAGCCCACCGCAAGCTCTCGCTCACAACCGCCCGCGAGAGTATGGTGCTGCTGAAAAATGACGGTGTCCTGCCGCTGCTCAAGGCTCC
>QIAI01000172.1:5011-5458 GCA_003224995.1 Acidobacteriota bacterium | reverse complement strand
GCATGCTGCGGCAGCTTGGTCAATCGCTGGTGTGATTGCCCATGAATACCCCGGCGTGCTGCCCAAGTTGTTTGCGTTTGGCGCGGCCGCTGCGGTTGATTTTTCGCGCGTACACGCACGTCAGCATTTTCCGTCGGATGTTCTGGTCGGCAGCGTACTGGGATACCTCGTGGCGCAGAGTGTATACAGTCGGCGCCACGAACCTCAGATCGGCGGCGGTTCATGGGATCCACCGAGCGAATTCCTGACGGGCGAGAGCCGACAGTCTCCTGCGTACATGGGATCTCCTTACGTACCTCTTGACAGCTGGGTATACGCGGCGCTCGAACGACTGGCCGCCACCGGCTATATCAAGACCGCAACCCTGGGGCTGCGTCCGTGGACACGCATGGCGTGCGCAGAACTGGTCAGTGAAGCCGCCAATCAGCAAGCCGACACGGACAGCCC
>QIAI01000172.1:0-4856 GCA_003224995.1 Acidobacteriota bacterium | reverse complement strand
CTACGGCAGGTCCGTTCGTGCTTTACGCACGTGGGGAGTACCAGTACGCACCCTCATCCTCGGCATTACCGCAAACGGCCCTCGACTTCTTCGCGAGCGTGGACACCCTCCCGCCAAACCCTCCTTCAATACCAGTTCCCACCACGAACCGCTTTCGGGTGCTGGATGCCTATGTTGGGATCACGCTTTCCAACTGGCAGCTTTCATTTGGTAAACAGAGTCAGTGGTGGGGAACGAGTGACAGCGGTGCGACGCTTTTTACGAATAACAGTGAACCGCTGAACAATATGTTCCGCATTGATCGCGTCCGGCCTTTCGAGTTGCCCTGGGTATTTCACTATTTGGGAAACATTCGACTTCAGGCCTTTCTGGGGCAAGTGTCAGGGTTCGAATTTCTGAACAACAATTTCCAGGGAACAGGCGGTTTTGTTGGACAATATGGCCGTTCTCTGGGGCGTCAACCCTTTCTGTACGGTGCAAAAATCAGTTTCAAGGTGACCGAAAACTTTGAATTCGGCATGTCAAAAACTACGCTCTATGGGGGCCCTGGGAACCCGCTCACGCTGAAAACGCTATTCCAGGGTGGGTTCGGCATTCACAGCCACGGCGGCGCCGTCGGCGACGGGCGAAGCGGCGCCGATTTTTCATACCGCATCCCCAAGCTGCGCGATTGGTTGAGTTTTTATGGGGAGGTCATGAGCGAAGACCAGCCTTCCCCGATCCCATACATGCGACAGTCGATCTTTCAGGGCGGACTCTATTTGGCCAGGATCCCCCGGATTCCGAAAGTCGACCTCAGACTCGAAGGTGGGTCGACCAGCGCCGTTCAGTATAACGTTGAGCCCGCAGGGTATTTCTATTGGAACGGGCAATACGTGAATGGATACACTAGTAATGGTAGAACAATAGGTTCCTGGATCGGCCGCGCGGCCCAAGGTGAAACCATCCGAAGCAATTACTGGTTGTCGGCGAAAAACAAGATCGGGCTCGAACTTCGACATCGCAAGGTGGACCGCCTTTTCCTCCCGCACGGAGGAACCCAGAATGATATCGCAATGAATGCCGATTTGTTCAGCGGACCAGGTTTCCGCTTCACTGGCGGCGTACAGTATGAACATTGGACGATTCCTTTGTTGGCTGCGAAGCCTCAGTCGAACGTGGCCGCGTCGTTTCAGTTCAGTTTCTGGCCGCGAGTGCATTGATGGTGAGGAATTTTCAAGCAGTTGCTTAAGGGAGAGGGCCTTTTGTTATTCACATGGGACACAGCCGGAGCGGGCCCGAATAAAAGTGACGCGGGGACCATGATCGGCCAGCCATATCTTCGGCTTAACACTTGTATGGTAAAGACTTGTTACTGGGTAATTTTTAGGTAAAAACACATGCATCCATCCCTAGACGTGAGCAAATCACGCCAAGAAAATGCGCCCGAAACGCTGGCCATTGACCTTCGAATCGTAGAGCCAACGAAAGCGCCTAGAAACAACGGCATCTTTCGGAGAACCATTACAGCCTGTGAGCAAACCGCAGACTTCCTAGTCATTGTGTTGACTATCGCATCGGGGTACAAAGCGTATCACTATCTAGCTCTCGGCAAACAGATTCACTATGGAACCCATACTGTGCTGGCAGCAGCGTTCGGTTTTGCCATTGTTATGGTTCTCATGCTGGACAGGGCGGGTGCCTATTCGCGAGGAAACAGCCTCTTACGAGTTCGCGAGACTGAACAGGTGCTTCGCGTGTCAGCGCAAGCGTTTCTTGTAGCTTTAGCGATTAGCTTCTCGAGTGGCTTCCTTTTTTCACGCTGGCTGCTGGTACTCTGCTTTACGCTTGTTCCGCTGGCGCTCTTTGTAGAAAAGTCCGCGATGTATCTTGCGGTAAGTATTTTGCATGCGAGAGGTCTCGGAAACGAAAGGGTGTTGATCTATGGCGCAGGGAATACCGGCCGGCGCCTGTTTTCGACTCTGAAACGATCGCCACGACTTGGTTTTGAGCCTGTGCTTTTTGTGGACGACGACCCTAATAAAGTCGGTACCACGATTTTTGAGATGGGTTACGAGCGCCGGCGCTGTGCTCCGGTGGTTAGAGGACCAATCACCCGAAGCCTGCTGAGCGAATACGAAATCGACTCGATCATCATTGCCGTTCCTTCTATTGGACGTGAGCAATTTCTCCGCGTGGTGAATGAGGCTTTCCACGGCCACGTTAGGCTGTCGTTTGTCCCAAGTCATTTTCTGCCTTCCGATTCGTTAGTGGACTATCAGGACATTGACGGTGTGCTGCTCGCCTCATTCGGCCAAAATACGACAAGAACCGGATACGAACTGATTAAACGCGGAATCGACATTCTCACTGCGACCATTTGTTTAACACTCGGTGGCCCATTCCTTCTGCTGCTGGCGGCCGTCGTCAGGCTGGATTCCCCAGGTCCTGCTCTTTTCAAGCAAAAGCGAGTCGGTAAGGATGGAATGATTTTCGAGATGTATAAGTTTCGCAGCATGCACGTTCATGCGGCCAGCTCCGACTACTCTCCCAAGACGCCAAGCGATCCCAGGATTACCCCGTTCGGGAGATTTTTGCGGAAAACGAGCCTTGATGAGCTGCCACAATTATTGAACGTATTGCGTGGGAACATGTCGCTGGTTGGTCCGCGGCCGGAAATGCCTTTTATCGTAGACCAATACGGAGAAAAAGAGCGTCAGCGATTGCAGGTCAAGCCGGGATTAACTGGGCTGTGGCAGCTCAGCGGAGATCGTGCTTTCCTCATACACGAAAATATTGAGTACGACTTATATTACATTCAGCATCGCAACTTATTTATGGACCTTGCGGTTCTGTTACACACTTCTATATTCGCCATGCGCGGGGTCTGAGATCCGGCGGTTTCGGGGAGACTTGCTCAGGCGACGAACGAGAATTGACCGTGGAGAGTTTGAGACATAACTCGGTGATCCATGACATTGAAACTGTTCCTGAGGTAGAGTTTCGCCCAGCAGCAGATAAAACGCAGGCAGTGCCCACTTCCTTGGGCTATGTTCAGTTACTTTGGGAAAAGCGACACCTTTTCTACAAAGTCGCAATCCGGGCCTTGGCCGCCAGCCTGATTGTGGCTTTCCTGATTCCGACGCGTTATGAGTCCACCGTCAGTGTGATGCCGCCGGACTCGTTCGGAAACGGAGCGATGCTGGCCGCCTTGGCAGAGAAGGCGAAGCCCGGTCTGGCTTCAATGGCCAGCAATATACTGGGAATGAAGAATACGGGCGCACTGTTTGTGAATCTGCTGAGCAGCCGGACAGTGCAGGATCACTTGGTTGACAAATTCCATCTGCAAAAGGTGTACGGGACTCGGTATAAGCAAGACGCCCGCAAGATCCTTGCTGAGCGCACTGCTATTGACGAAGAACGGAAAAGCGGTGTTATTACGGTCGTCGTCACCGATCGAAATCCCCAACGAGCTCGCGATATTGCCCAGGCTTATGTGGAAGAATTAGACCGGTTAGTCTCACAAGTGAGTACATCCTCTGCGCGTCGCGAACGTATGTTCATCGAGCAGCGGCTGGATTCGGTGAAAAACGATTTAGAGGACGCGGAAAAGCAGTTCAGCGCATTTGCCAGCAAGAACACTGCGCTTGATATCAAGGAACAAACCAAAGCCATGGTGGAATCGGCGGCAATATTGCAGGGTCAGATTATTGCCACCCAATCGGAGTTGCAAGGTCTAGAGCAGATTTACACGGATAATAACGTACGGGTGCGCTCGCTCAGGGCACAGTTGGCGGAACTGAAAGTTCAAGCCCAGAGGATTGGAGGAACAGACGCATCCCTGGGTGTTGATTCCCCGAAATCCGACGACCTCTATCCTTCCATACGAAGGTTGCCCCTATTAGGAGTTCAGTGGGCAGACCTTTATCGCCGCATGAAGATCCAGGAAACTGTGTACGAACTTCTGAACCAGCAATATGAGCTTACGAGAATTCAAGAGGCTAAAGAGATTCCTACGGTTAACGTGATCGATCCGGCGAACGTGCCGGAAAAAAAATCATATCCGCCACGTGCTTTAGTCGCCTTGGTGCTAACCTCCATTTCGCTTGCACTCACCGGAGTCTGGGTAGTGGTATCAGCACGTTGGCAGAAGGTGGATCCACGAGATCCCAGAAGAGTGTTTGCAATGGGCGTCTCGGAACGAATCGAAGAGTGGGGTAGAAATACTGCAATTCGTTTCCGTCTCGACCGGATCAGTCGCTGGTTCGAAGGTTTACGCCGATCGACGCAGAGTCGAGGTAGTTGAGTACAAAAATAGTGGCATAGAGGGTGGAAAAGCCTCACTGCCGCATCGTTTGAGGAAATTTGGGTTCAAGTGCTACCTGAAGGCTTTTGGCATGGTTTTTGCCCGCTATGAATTCAATGTGAGGTGGGGCAATCTCGCGTAGAGTTTCAGGTGCTTTTCATGATCGCAACTAATACATCCGAAACAATCTCAGGCGGGCACCCGTGGGGGCTAGAGCGTGCGTTGCCTGCGATGGAAGCGATCGTTTTAGGCTGGCTAGTTGTCCGCGAGGGGCCTGCAGATGTGTTGTGGCTGGTATTGGCTGGTGCAGCAGTACTCGCGCTTGGAATCCTCATCAGCCTGCGATGGCCATTGGGTGCGATCAGCGCTCTCGTGTTGGCAAGCGCGATGCCGAGGCTAGCTGGTTCCGTTTTCGGCCTTCATGTGCGGCCCGAGCATGTGGCGGTTGCATACGTTTTGGTGATTGTTCTTTTTCGAATCATCACTGGTCACTCGCGTTCCCCTGTGAATCTCGTGGACTATATGCTGTTCGCGTATGTCTCAATGAATTTTCTTACCTCCGCTTTTTCCT
>QIAI01000171.1:11334-21886 GCA_003224995.1 Acidobacteriota bacterium | reverse complement strand
TAGAGAGATTGAAGTCGACATGACTTTCGTTCCACGAAGGGCTGGGGTTCTCCAAACACTGAGTCAACAGATGATAAGCGGGCACGGCGGGACTCTGCGCATCCATGGTGCAATCGCTGCCGGGAAATGTGAAAGCTGGATCACAACCCGGATTGGTGGGAGTCGTGCCAGAGGGCGCGGTTGTGGGAAATTGTGGAAGGCCATCGAGAGGCTGATCGGGATACCCAAAATCGACCCAGTACTGCCGCATGGCGCCGAAGTAATGATCAAAGGATCGGTTTTCCTGGGCCATGAAAACGATGTGATTCACCGACGTCTGTAGGCTGTTTCCTGTGGGTGGAGTATTCGGAGCGGGTCCTTTGGCTAGTCCTTGGCAGCCGATGAGGACGCACAGAAGAGGAATGGCCACCGCCGTCAGCCACGCGCTGGTAAACCGATGGTTGATCATTGACACAACTCCTGGATTAACTTTGCAATCTCGATTAAGAAAAAATTGGAGACGCTCAAGCGCCTGCACCTCACTGCTCCGCCTGTGGTGACCGCGATGCCTCGCCAACCGGGGGAGGCTGGGGGGGCGATGCTGGTGTATCTCGATCGGGGAGGCGCGGCGCAGGTAACGGCGGCGTAGGTACTCCGAGCGGCGGCTGCGGCTTCGGCTCATTTGCAGCAGGCGGAGCGGCGGTGTCACGAACCATTAACTGAATGGGTTTGCGTGTCCGCCGTTTGGATTGTTGAATGGCTCTCAGGGTAGAGCCCACCGCATCCTGATTGGTTTCTGCCAGTGGACCAACTTTGCGCCCCTCGGCGTCTGTGCGTGTGGCGTAAGTGACCCGCTCATTAGCTTGCCGGGCGCTACGAGCTGCCTCGTAGTACATTTCCGCGGTCTCGCGATCTCCATTGAGCTCGTCGATGTACCCCATATTGTTCAGCGTGAATGCGTTTTGCGGATCCAATCGGTAGGCGTCGGAAAAGAATTTCTGCGCGTCACTACTGTCGTTGTGATTCAGAGCTGAAACTCCGCGGAGATTCAATCGCGTGACCTGAGTCTCAAGGTCTTCGCCCTTCGTGATCGCATCGCGGACCGCGTCCGCATTTCGAGCGGCAATCTCGCTAATAGTCTTGCCTCGCCACTTCTTGGGTGGTGTCAGAAGTACTCGTTCCTCGGAGTGCTGGTCAGCTGCCTCAGAGTAGTACCGCAAGGCGGATTGCAGATCGCCTTCGGACTCCATGACGTACCCCAGGCTGTCCAGGAGAAACGGATTCTTCGGGTCTGTTTGAATGGCCTTCTTCAGCACCATCTCGGCTTCAAAGACGCGCCCCTTCTCCAATAGGGTCAGCGCCTGAAAATTAGCTTTATTGCCTGGATACTCCGATGTCTTTGAGGATTGAAAGGCCATGCTCACGGCTTGACCTTTCAAACCCTTCCGGCTGGCGTCGTCGATCACTGCGTCGGTGCTGGTATTTGCCGCGAGTTGGTAATACTTCAAAGCACGATCCACATCGCCCTCAAGTTCCGCGATGTAGCCAAGATTGTTTAAAGTAAATGGATCGTCCGGGTCGAGAAGATAAGCTTTGACAAATCGCTCTTTTGCCTTCTTCACGCGTCCGTGCTTGAGCTGATTGACACCGTCACGATTCAACTGTTGAACCGGCGTGGAGCGGCTGCCCTTTGGGAGACTCAGACGCAGATCGAGTCCATATCCCGAGCTAACCATAGCCGCGCATAGCAATACTGGCGCGCACTTGGCAAGGGTCGCTTTCATACGAGAGGCATTGCCTGGGTGAGGCTTCATAGGTCAGAGCTTTGATGCCGCGAGACGCCCTACCGTTTGGCCCTTACTGCGAGTTTTTTCGGCCAACCGTCGGGCGGTTCTCCGCCATCAAACGCTTGGCATGGTCGGAAAATTTCTACTGGTTTCTACGGAGGTGGCGATCGCGCTTTCGCTGACGTGTTTGGCTCAAAGTGGTTCCGAACTCACTGCTCCAGCACGTATTCACATCGAAGATCGCACACCCGCACCAGACCGCATGCTCGACATGCCGCCTTTACCCAAAGGGCAGGTGAGCCTGATTGGCGGCACCGTGGCCCGTATCGATCCCATTCGCGATCGAATGGTGGTTCGGGCGTTCGGTGGGCGTGACATCACGATCGATTTCGATGTTCGCACCGCCGTGCTACGCGGAACCACACCCGCCTCGTCCCGAGATCTGCGACCGGGAACCAGAGTTTACGCAGACACGATTCTGAAAGATGGCCGGACGTTCGCGAAGACGGTGCGAATCGCAGGCAATGCTTCCTCGGGAGAAACCCGGGGACAAGTCATCAGCTACGACCCCTCGAAGAAGCTTCTCAAGGTTCGAGACATTATTTCCTCGCAGCCGTTCAGTTTGCGCCTGAATGCGGTGACCGAGGTTCGCTCGAATGGTCAGCCCGTACAACCTGGTGAATTAATCACTGGAACTTTAGTTCACGTGGTGTTCCAGTCTGATTTTGAGGGAGCAAATTCCGCCCAGAAGATCGACATCCTCGCTCGTCCCGGAAGCACTTTCACGTTCTCGGGCAGGATTTTGGTCGTGGATCTCCGTGACGACCATTTGACGCTGGCGGAAAATGCAAGCGAGACCACGTTCGAAGTTGGACTGGACTCGTTAACATCCGGTGCAAAGCTTCGCTTGAAAGAAGGCATGGAAGTACTGGTGCAGGCTCGTTTCGATGGCAATAAATACGAAGCTCAAAGCGTTGAGCCGTTGCCCTCCTCGAAGTTATCGACCCCACAGTAAAACGTTTCGAGCCGGCCGTCATTGTGCGCTGGCGTTTTCAAACTTATTCCGCAAGGCCCGCTGCACGTAATAGTCTCCGTCGTGAAACATGTAGCGCAGGATGTTTCCGGCATACCGCGTCAAAGTTCGTAAATCGGTGCGATACCAGCAACATTTCGTCATGTGCGGCGACAGTCCGCAATAGAATCGGAATTGTTGGCTGACCGCATCGGGGGAGACCAGCATGGCGGCGGCCATCCGGTGATTCCCTTCTATAATTGTCAGTGGCCCATTCTCATCCACGCCGATTAACAGGACAGAGTTCGGAACGCGGTTTTCCTGCAAATCGACAGCAACCGATCGCATTTTTTCCGAGAATACGCTGGCATCCGATTCGATGGCAGAGCGGATCCGCCCGATCATTCGCGTCAGGTAAAAATCACCTTCCGCGAATTTGCGCCACTGCTTGCGTGGAAATGCGCGGACTCGCGGCATATCGGCAGGCTGCAGTTCGATCTGCCACCATTGCGTGTCCCGTGGCAACTCGCGCCAGAGACGTCCGCGCCGCCGAAATAGCAATGTCTTGCGAATGGAGTTCTCGAGCTCGTTCGAAATGTCACCAGTCGCAACCAGGTCTCCATATTTTTCGCGGTAAGGATCGAATTCCGGTTGATAAAATTCCGCTTTGAGAAATTCAGCAATGACTTCAGGTTCAGAAACACGACGTATTTTGACGAAGCCAAGGGGTCCCGCTGAATCCACTGATTCGTAGGGTGTCGAAACAATTTCCGGCCAGAACGGCAGGCTCACTGCCAGCAACAGACCCAGCATCAGAAACAGTTGCACCATAATTACCTGGTGCAGAGTCTCGTGAAACAGCATGATACCGACCGGCAGAAGACCACTGAACCCTAGCTGAACCCACGTCGCATTCGCAATCCGGCGCGACATTTCATAAGTAAGCAGTACGACCGCCACGGAGTAGACAGCGGTCATGGCGCTATAGGAAGCCAGCAGAGATGAGAAAGATGCATGACTGGCATCCAGGAACGTGCTTCCCAGAACCGACTTCCATAGAGATAACGGGGCGAGCCAGACGGCTACGGTGAACATCGCAGTCATACCAGACACCAGCAACAGAGCACTCTGTAGAACGGTACGGCTTGTCTTCTGATGAGCGGCGGCCGACACCGGAAACATGCTGCTGATCACCGACCACGAGAACATGTACACGACGCGTCCTACAAGCGCGACAACGGCATACAGTCCGGCCACGTCCGGAGCAAAATAGTGTTTTACGAGCAGAATATCAAGATTGCTGATGATGACTTGCGCCAGAAAAAATACGGACGCCTGCATACCCTCGCGGAACGATACGCTTACCGGCTTACGCTCGCTTGTGCGCTGGATGGGTGGGTCAGCGGTCGCATAGGCGATTGCAATCGAGAAAACGACGGCAGCGATGACGCCGGTGACCCCGAACCCATAATGGAGCAGAAGCAAGGCGCCAACGATCTTAATCAAAGCTTCAAGAACAAAGTTTATTGCGAGGCGAGTGAAGTCGTAGCAGCCCTGCAACATGCCCCTTCGCACGCCCAAGGGAACGTACAGGGCAGTTCCAATCGCTAATAGCACAATGTCATGGGATGAGGGGAGACGGAGGTACTGTGCGATGACGGTGCTCCCGGCTGCAATTGCGCCGCCGAGAACCAGACCGGTCTTCCACGAGCGGCCCAACAGTTCCCTGTAGATCGCGACTTTCTCGACAACGTCAGGACTCTTTGCGACCAGTTTCGAGCAGACCAACTGAAACGCCAGAGTCACGGCGGAAAGAAGCATTAACAGGGTGTAGATGGCGGTTGCATGTCCGAAACCGGCCGGTCCCAACCCGCGCGCGATCGAAATGTTGTAGAGCAGGTTGGTTGCGCTTACTAAGCCGGTACTTCCAAGCAGAACTGCGCTGCCGCGCAGCATGCGAGTCCGCAATGCAATGCGTCCGGTTTCTTCGGGAGGAACTGTAGCAACTGAATCGGTTGTAATGGTGGGCCTGAAAAGAGTCATGCGCGGCTTTCATCCGAGTTCAAAACGATTGCTTACGAAGTACATCGGAACCTTAAAAGAGTGTGAATCTCACCACCGGCACGATGGCAACATGAGAGTGTCCCGGAAAATCATAGAACGTCTGCTGTTCGAGACCGAAAGAGAACCGCATCGGATAAGAAACCGTCGCGGTTTCCACACCATTTCGTCGCGTAGCTTGCGTCTCGCGCATATAAGAAACCAGGAACCGGCTGGTCACATTGTCGTAAGAATGGAAGCCTTCCCCCCGAGACCACAGTCCGCTCGCGCTGGCCGACCAGCGCCGGTTTATTTTTACGTCCAATCCGAAGTTCGGACGAATGGCTTGTGCGATCGCGAACTGAGTGCCTTCCACGCGCCACGACCGTAGATATTCGCCTATAACGCTCAAATGAACATTGTCGCCAAAGCGGCGGTCCACCCCCGCGTACGTGCTGGTTGTGAAATATTCGTGAATGGAAGGACGAAACAGCAGGTCGCGTCCCATATATCCAGTCAAGAAGGCGGTTTTGGACCACGGACGTCCGACTCGGAAATCGATGGTCCCGGAAAAATCGCGCGAATGAAGATTCTGCTGCGTGAATGGACCGGCTTCTCGGACAACATTGCCGGAAAAAGATCGAAGGGGTCGAGCGTATCGCGACGCAGGGTGAACTGCAGGCCCGGCGTGACACTGAAACGTAGATTCCCCAGCCGCAACACAGGAGTCACCCCAAAATTGAAGATAGTGTCCAACGTGTTCCGTTTTTGGATTAGGAGCTGACTGGGAATAGAAATCGTGCCACTTGCGGTGCGTTCACCCACGAAGCCGCTGATCGTCGGGAAAGAGCCGAGATGCAGATGGTACTTTGCATCCGTAAAGGTCTCCACCGAATGGCGAGGAGGTGGCAGCAGCAGCCCGCCGTTCTGAAAGCCTCGCAGCCTGGCATCCATCTGGTAGATATTCTCGTCTTCGAAAACCGGCTGCACCTGGAACTGCGAACCGATTGCCACCTTCTCCGTAATTTGCCTGCCCTCATCTTCGGAAAGCTCGAACTCAGCGTTACGCGCGGCTGGATCATCGGGCTCGAGTTTGTTGGCCTGCGCAAATAGTGATAATGCATGGTAAGCATCGCCCTGCTGGCGATATACATTGGCGCGAGCGACCAGATATGGATAGCTCTGCTTTTCCTCCTCAGCTTCTTCGGGCCGCACCGCAGCCAGCGCTGCCTCAGCATTCTTGGTCTCGCCCATGGCAAGGGATGCATTCGCGACTCCTACCGCCACCGCCAGATCATCGGCTCCGATACCTTGCGCCCTCACGAATAAATGCTGCGCCAACGCAAACTGATTGATGGACATCAGTGTGTCGGCAGCATCCAGATAGTCTTCGGCGGTGACTACGTCCGGGTCCGCTACTCGGGCTTCCGCAAATGCGAGGGCAATCTGCTGCTGCGCATCGGCAGATCGGTGTTCTTGCGCAAAGAAGCGTGCGAGGGAGAGACGCACATGAAGACGATCGGCGTTCGATAGATCCAAAGCCCGTGCATAACGCTCCATGGCGCGGTCCCGTTCATGGAGCACGTCCAGGGCATCAGCGGTCGTGAGCAGGATGCGATAGTCCGTGCCGCCTGCACTCTCGGCGCGCGTGACCGCCGCCGTCGCATCCGAAGAACGCCCCAGTCTGGCATAGGACCGCGCGAGCTGCGCATTCAGCATCGCACTCCGAGGAGAAGCGGAGAGTGCCTTGTTCAGGGTCTCGGCCGAGGCTTGGTACAGGTGCAAGCGATATTGAGCGTCGGCGAGGGCGAGATAAATGCCCTCGTCGCCCGCTTGCAGCTTGAGGGCACGTTCGTATTCGCCCTCAGCTTTCGCCAACATCGATCGCTGGCGATAGGCTTCGGCCCGCGCCAAATGGAGGGTGCCGGACTCAGGCAGATTCTTCTCCGCGGCATCCGCCTCGCGCAATGCGGCCTGTGGACGCCGCAGTTGGAGATAGGAATATGCGAGTCCAAGATGTGCCTCGCCGTAGTCGGGTCTGAGTGCCAGCGCCTTGCGGAAATCCTGTTCCGCCTTACCGGCCATACGCATATCGTTCCACACATATCCGCGATTCATGTACCCGGTCGCCATGTTTGGATCACGTTCGAGAGCCCGGCTGAACGCATTCACCGCCTGTTGATGGTCGCCATTGTGTGCGTATACATATCCAGCGATAAGCGGAAGATCCTTGTCCTTAGGAAGGGCCGGCTCAAAGCGGCGTACCACCGCCATCGCATCGTCATATCGGTTCATGAACAGCAGGTCGTAGGCGAGGTAGACCGGGGCTTCCGGGTCACGAGGTAACTTTTCAACGACGGCATAGCCCAACTTCGCCGATTCCTGATAGTTGCCGGTGAGCGTCAAATAGCGCTCGTGTTCGCGCATCACCTCGGGATTCTGGCGTTCCGTTTCTGAGGCACGATCCAGCCAGTGCTTGGCGTTGGCCGTTTGATGACCCTCGAGTGCGGCGTTCATCGCCCTTGCAATGATGATTGGGTTGTCGGCAGCGAGCTTGTAAGCCTTTTCATAATTTTCTTGGGCCTGAGCGAACTCCCGCTGATCGGTGCGCATATCGCCCAGGGCGAGATACGCCACGTAGTCGTTGGGATCGATTCGACTGAGCTTCTCGAAGTATTCGGCGGCGGCTTTCAAGTCGCCAGTTTCGCGGGCGAGGTACCCTAGCGATTCCAGGGCCGCGGAATTTGCAGGATCGAGACCTAGTGCTTTCAAATAGATTTCGGAAGCTTCCTCCGGCCTTTTGGTCCTGCGCAGAAGATTTCCGTAATTCAACAGGAGGTTGATGTTTGCAGGCTGGAGTTGCAGACCTTCTTTGAGATCATTTTCGGCTTCGGCGTAATCCCCTGAGTTAACGGCGCTCGCCGCCTTCAGCCGCAGGAACTCGGGGCGATCCGGCCCGCCCACGTCAATTTGCGAAAGCGCCGAACGAGCGGCTTCTGCTTGCCTGTCTGAGTTTTCCATATCTCCGGCGTCGCGATACAGCTGAGCCAGATCGAGACGCAACGCAATTGGATAGAGCACACCCTCGGGTACGGACGGAGGCATAGATTGCAGAGCACGCGCGTATTCGCGAATGGCGGCATCATTTTGACGCCTTGAGTGGTTGAGTGCTCCTCGGATCGCGTGCAGACGGTACTGATTCGGGTCCACACCTTCCACCCGCTTGAGCAGAGGCTCAGCCCGATCGGCACGCTTCGCACTGATTTGCGCTTGAGCGGCGTTCAGCTGAATCTCGACTTGGCCGGGAGCTCGATTGGCTGCCTGCAGGTAGGCGTCAGCCGCTTCGTTCTTTTTGCCTGCAAGTTCGTATGTGAAGGCCAGCTCTGAAAGGTAGGCGGGGGATTGCGATTGCAGGGACTTCAGGGTGGCAATCGCCTCGTCATATTGTCCCGTTTCGCGATAGTAGGCAGCAACGGAACGCAATACTTCGGGATCCTTGGGTGCGCGATTGCGAGCGCGGTCAAGCAATTCCTTAGCGCGATTCTTATCTCCCGTCCGTTCGTAGGCTCGCGCCATCAGCAGCTCATTTCGAGCCGAGGGATGGATGGCGTCGGCGCGCTCGAGATACGAGATCGCCAGTTTGGGATTTGACGTCAGCGTGAGTTCTCCCGCGAGCCGTAAATCCGCGTCGCTGCTGGGATTTGCCGCTATGACCCGCTTCAGTGTTTCTTCGGCCTCTTTGTTTCGGCCCATCTTCGCGTAAGTTTGCGCGAGCCCGGAGAGTCCCTCCACGGAAGAGGGGCGTTCCTGTAGACCACGATTGTAGGCATCCACCGACTCGGAAAACTGTCCCGCCAGGCGGGCAGCATAGGCATAGAGAAACCAGAAATCCGGATTTTGCGGTGCGGCCTTGGCGGCGCGTGCTGCGTGGGCCGATGCTGATCGGTAATCGTTCTTTTGCAACGCTTCGCGCGCGGCACGGGCTTCGCGCGCGACCCCGATACTCGACCCCCACCCCATTCCAGCGTCCGAATTCGGAGAACGCCGCGTAGTCTTCCCTTTTGGGGCTGTGTGGGATGGCTGAGACCCTTGGGGCCCTACTTCGAAGGTTTGTCCAGTCAGCGCGACACTTGCCCCGAGCATGATGGTCACCACGAGGCATACCCGCCTTCCCGGCATGTTTTGACATGCAGCCAAGGGTTCGTCCATCACTCCTGTGAAACGTGTAGATGCCAGCGCCCCTCAGATGCTGGAAAAACTGGTAGTGGTTGGTCAGCTTGCAAGTAGGTTGCCGTATCTACTTTATTCCAGGCCAGAGTGCCAAACTTTCAATCCAACCACCTAGCCTCCGGTTGGAATCGAAGGGGCGGTCTATAAGGAGTTTCCTGCATTGGTCTCAGGCAGAAGCTATCTGCAGCGTCCAATTCCGCTTGCGATGATCGTGCTGGTGGCAGTGGTGATCCACGGGCCACTCCTGCTCATGGAGTTGCCTGCTACTACCTCGTACGACGCGAATCTCCATATCTTCTTTGCCTCCCATTACGCCCAGCATTGGTTTAATCCCTGGAACGAGAAATGGTTTGCGGGTTTCAACTGGTGGCGGTGATCTTACTGGCAGTCGGCACCTGGCGATTCGCACGGTTGTGGGTCGACGATCGAGCAGCAAGTTTGGCAGCGCTGCTATCGGTATTCGCGGGCACGGTTTCATTTCTTGTGTACTCTGCCGGCCAGTTGCCCACCACTCTGTCGGCACCGCTTTACCTGTTAGCTCTTCCCTACTTTTACCAGTGGTCTCGTCTGGCATCGTGGCGCTCGTTATTAAAGGGCCTGGTATTGGGACTTGCGGCGGCATCGGCACACCACGTGACTCTGCTTTTTGGCTCTGTTTTGTTCGCCATCCCTGTTCTGTGGCTGGCCTGGTCCGATGCGCGATCGGAGGACCGAAGCGGTTCGGCGGTTCTCGGTCGCGCCTTTGTATTCATCGCACTCACCATGGTGGGAGTCGGCGTTGTCCTGCTTCCCTACTGGATCGCCATTATTCGGCACCCAATTGAACAGATGCCGATCCCGCATGGCAGCCGCCTGAATTTCCTGGTGAGTTGGATCCATGGCGTGAACTATTTCGTGGTGCCATACGGAGCCCTGATCCTCGCGCTCCCGTTCATCGTGATACGCGGCGCTTCGGTGCCACGTTTGCGGGTCCTGCTACTCGCGTTTTGGGTAGCGCTTATGCTGAGCCTGGGTGGCACTACCCCGCTCCCGCGACTGATTTTCGGGCGAGCTTTCGAGATTCTTACGTTTGAACGCTTCACTCTATGGGCAACGCTTCTAGCATTGCCGATTGTGGGCTTACTTGCCGAAGACTTCCTCGATCGATTTCGCGACCTAGGGGCGTTCGTACTGGGCACAGCCGCCGTTCTGACTTTGTCACTCGCTCTTGGTTGGACGACCTGGAGTCCTTTCCACACTACGGGAGGACTCAATGTGGACTCGGTCGTGAGTTTTTTAAACCGGGACGGGCACGATCAGTATCGTTACCTGACGCTGGGCTTCGGGAATTCCCTGTCTAAAGTGGGGACCTACTCCACTGCGAATAGCGTTGACGGCGAGTACAATTCTGCCCGCCTGCTGCCAGAAATGACGCGGTTTGGGGCAGCCCAGCTGACCAGCGCCAAACTCTTTGGTGCGGCCGGAATGGATTCATTGCGGGCAATGCTGCAGCATGCGAACCGGT
>QIAI01000171.1:0-11314 GCA_003224995.1 Acidobacteriota bacterium | reverse complement strand
TACGATGCCGGAGCGATCATGGCATGGTCTAACGACGACGTGCCTCCGGCACATAAGATCACCTCCGACACGGTTCCCACCCAGTTCGAGGGACTCATTTGGGGGCTCTTGCCAATCGGAAGCAGCATTCTGGCAATTCTATTTGCGCTGCTTCTCCCCGAAAGATCGGCGACACAGGGTCAATTAGTAGCGATGCCCAGCTATTCGGGTGAACGCGTATACGCCAACGAGGTGCGGTCGTGAGATTCGTTCTGGTGCTTCTGATCGCGCTGCTCACCGTAGGGCTCGTCGCGGCCGGCTGGGTGCAATCGGGGGGTATGAAGCTGCGTGCAGAGCGCACGGCTAGTACGCCAGAGGAGGCGGTTCGCGCATTGTTGGCAGATATTCAGGCCCACAATTGGGACCAGGCGTACGCACGATTGGACCACAGCAACGATATCCAGCAACAAGATTTTGTTCGGGAAATCGCGGGTACAGATGGCAGTTTGCGGACCTATTCCGCGTTGCAGAGCTTTGACGTCTGGCCGGTCCATGCCGACGCAAGCCATTCCACGCTACGCGTGCGGTTCAACTGGTCCAGTGCTGTCGGATCTCTGGATGAAGTTCGCGATCTATCCGTCGTTCGCGATGGTAATGCTTGGAAAGTGGCCTGGCCGAAGCCAAACTTCGCCAATGTCCCCCTGCAGGTCCTCCCCGTGAATTATCTGCGCTGGGACGTAATCGGACGCCGTTCCGATGATTGGGGCTCTGCGTCGGTGGATTCCCCTAAAGTACGGATCATCTCCATGAATGCGGTCGAACGCCCGGATAGCGTGGTCGTCCTTGGTGAAGTTGAAAACGAGGATACCGTTCCGGCGTACGTGAATATCAGCGCGACGCTACTCAAGCAAGATGGTTCTCCGTTGGCTCAGCAGGATAGCTTCGACGCAATTGCTCACAGTCTCCTACCCAAACAGGTTTCTCCTTACCGCATCGATTTCCCCGGAGTTCGCCTCAATCAGGTAAAGAGCGTTCGCATGGATGCTCATCCCCTGCTCGTTCCGGCCAGCGCCGACCCAGTGATTTCGGTTGAAAACCAGAACGTCAACAAGGATGCGTTGGGAAGAACAGTGCTCAAGGGCTCACTCGTCAATCAGAGCGGACAAATCGTGAATATCGCACAAGTGCTAGCCGCCTTTTATGACACATCCGGAAAAGTCATCTGGGTGTCTGACGGCTATGTGGATGATGCTCTAATGCCGCAGGCGCCCGTCCCGTTTGCGGTCGACATCCCCCCGGATGTGGCTACCCGTATGCACGACTATCACGTGGTCGTGAACCACTACACCGCCCCGAGGGCATGAAGAGCATGGGGCGAACCATCTTCCATCTGAGTGCGGTCTTTCTGGCATCAGCATTGCCGGTGTTCGCGCAAGCGCCGGCGCTCCAGGCGCCTGCAACCGTCACAGCAGGTCAATCCTTCGCGATTCGCGGCAGTGGTCGAGGGACGTTCTATCTCGTCGGCCCCAGCCACGTTCTCAAACAAAATGTGGACGCTAGGCAAGAAATCGCAATTGCAGGTCCAGACGTGTCGACATCCGGTTCATACCAGGCGATCCTGTGCAGCTCGGACGGTTGCATCAACACCACATTTCAAGTTCTACCGGCTGCGCCGAATCGCTTGAGCTTTTTGTTGCACCCCTCGCGCGTGCCAGTGAACACGCCCAACGCCGTAAACGGAACTGCAATCGTCTCCGATCGTTTTCACAATACGGTGATTGCCCCGGCGAAGGTAGACTTCCGGCTCTCGCTCGCGGGCGAGGACATTTCCAGCCGCAGTGTTCAGTCGGTTCGTGGGATCGGTTGGTTTGAAATTGGATCGCGTCCGAAGCAAGGCGCACTCCAGGTTACAGCTGCTCTGAACGATACAACCGAACCACGGGTGATTCAGCAGGTCGCTTCTGAGGCCTGCGGTCTGCGCATGTCTGCAACTCCAGGCCCCCATGCTGTAACCCTGCAGACAGAGCCGATTCGCGATTGCGCCGGCAATCCCCTGCCGGACGGAACGATCGTGTCCTTCACCAAAACGGATGCAGCGGGAAAAAGCACTGTCGATACTCCGATCAAGAAAGACAAGGCTACTGCCAAGTTTGAGGTATCCGGCCCCGCGCATATCTCAGTAGCGTGCGGAGAAGCCTTGGGGAACGAAATCTCTTTCGCGGGGAGGCCATGAAGCTTCTATCAAAAACGCTAACGGCGGTAATGTTATCTGCGACTGGAGTTGCGATCCTCGTTGCCCGTTGCGGAGATCTCTCAGTTCTGGCAGCTTCCCTACCTAAGGTAGTTTTATCCGCGGAAGGCCTCGCGCCCAGGACCATCGAGCAGCGAACCGGGGAGGTCGTCACGCACGACTACGCACAAGCCTGGCAGGATTTAGCCGGCGCACTCGACGCAAACCGAGCGGACTTGCTCGGCGACTACATCACCGGGGAAGCAAAGACCCGGCTGACACAACGAATTTCAGATCAGAAGAAAACGGGGCTGCGAACGCTGTTGGTCGACAATGGCCACCAGGTAAAAGCTGTCTTCTACTCACCTGACGGCGGCGAGATGCAACTTGAAGATCGCGTACAACTCGGTATCAAGATCACGGATGGCGAGAAAACAATCTATTCTGCCGACGTCACGCAAAAGTATCTGGTTTTAATGACGCCCGGGGCGGACCGGTGGTACCTCCGATCGCTCGAATCAGTTCCGGACAAGGCCTTTTGATCTATCCGCTTACAACCAACCCTCCGCTCAAAAACCCCATCGAAGGCTGGATTGAATTGGGAATGAGACTCTATCAACACGTATTGTTATGTGCCGCCATGAGCGCCAGCTTCGTGAGCCGTGCCTGCGACCACCACAGGCGCGAAGTGACCCTGCGTGAAGTGTTGCAAGGGAATAAAGCTCCGAAGGTGATCGCCGCATTTCAGCCCTGGTTTGGCGACCCGGATCACATTCGGATCGAGTACAACAGCAATGATCCGGAAGT
Organism: Acidobacteriota bacterium; assembly: GCA_003224995.1. GTDB lineage: Bacteria > Acidobacteriota > Terriglobia > Terriglobales > Acidobacteriaceae > Gp1-AA133. The sequence goes on along the minus strand of QIAI01000171.1, from coordinate 8,298 downwards.
GATCCGCAAACAGATTCAGCAGGCCAAGCAGATGGGGATCTATGCTTTCGCAGTGGACTGGTATGGAGCACGACATCAATTTTTGGACCGCACGTACGCCCTCATGCAGCAGCTCGCCAGCAAAGAACATTTCCATGTCGCGCTGATGTATGACGAGACGGAGGAAGATGACGGGCACGCGACGGAGGACGCGCTGGACGCCTTCTCGACGGCGTACAAGTCTTATATTGGTCCCAGCGCTCCAGCCAGGGACGCATACCTGCAATATCAAGGACGTCCGGTAATCTTCATTTTTCCGAAACGCGGCAATACGGATTGGAATCGGGTTCGGGAGATGGTGAACCAGTGGGAGAAGCCTCCCATTCTCCTCTACAAGGACGATCCTCCGGCGCAGTATGCGAAAGCCTTCGAGGGGGAGTACGCGTGGGTACATCCCGGTCCCAAGGGCTGGGCGGCCGATGGCAGTGAATGGGGCGAGGAATACCTCGAGAATTTTTATAAGAAAATGTCCAAGCGGCACGACCAGATTACTGTGGGCACGGTGTGGCCGGGTTTTGATGACACACGCGCTTCGTGGAGCTTGAATCGGCACATTGATCAACGATGTGGCAAGACTTTCAAAGATACGTTGGGGATGTTCGCCGAGAACAATGATGCGGACCACCCGATGCCGTTTGTCCTGATCGCCACCTGGAACGATTACGAAGAAGGAACCGCAATTGAACGAGGTCTGGCTCATTGCGGAAGTGCGCAAAACCCGAATTCTTGAGAAAACGGTCAGAGGCATTCTTTATGCTGAAAAGCGATCCTGCGAATACACGTATCTTTGACGCCCTTGGGACTCTTCTCCTGAGTCAGCATCCTCGCAATCACAATGGTGATCAGTGGTTCGCCCACGAAATCGAGTACGTGTCGAAGCTTAATCGAGAACAACTGCACCATTTTCTTAAGCAAGCAGAAATGCAACGGGTCTTAAGGCGAACGCTAGCAGTTCTTCATGAACATTTACCACGCTCCGCACGGAGTCCGATTTCCGAATTGTTGGATCAATCGATTGCCGACGAACGAGCGCGCGTAGAAAAAGTATTGACGTATCTGCATCGGATCGTAGATCGATTCGAGCAGCGTGGACGAGAAGTCATGGCGATGAAGACCCTCGACCATTGGCCTGACACTGGAAGTGATCTCGATTTGCTGGCGATCGCTGACGATGCCGAAGTTTGTGCCATCCTGGAGCACGATCTTCAGGCGACCAAGGAACCACAGAGTTGGGGAGATCGCTTGGCGCACAAGTTCAACTTTCGAATCCCAGGTCTTCCGGAACTGGTTGAGGTACATGTGGGTTGCCTAGGTCAGACCGGGGAGCAGAATTCTTTGGCCGCTGGCGTGCTCTCCCGCCGCATCCACCAGTCGTATGGAGAATACTCGCTGCCAGTTCCAGTTCCCGAGGATCGCATCGTGATTGCCACTTTGCAGCGCATGTATCGGCACTATTACATTCGCTTGACCGACATAGTGAATATCTATGGGCTGCTCGCAGAAGAGCGGGTAGATTTTCAAAGATTGACGATCGTTAACCAGCATGGCATCCGCTATGGAAGCAAATCGATTGCGTTGCCCGAGATGGTTACCGCTGCTGCCCGCTTTAGTTCCAAGCGCACCTATGTCGATCGTAAGTTCGTGCGTGTTCCACTAGTGCCTGAGGCTGCCGATCTTTTTCTGCATCAACTCGCAGGCACCGGCCGCCAGCACAACTTTCGAGCCATGATGCGTCTCAGCCTGTTGCCCGTGCTCGCCACAGCTGCGTTTGTGAGCTTTCGGGTAACTGGCAACGATAAGGGCGTCTGGTGATTCTCGAACGAGCGGATACTTCCCTCCGATATTCTTCCTAAGGTACAGGCCTTACATGTACACGGATTGGTGACTACAGACTGTACTCTATCCTTCTGTCCAACGCTCCCACCTACACTCTTAAGCGAGCTACAAGAGCTACTCTACGAGGGATCGTCGATGGAGCGGTTAATCACTCGCTACGGAACTCCGCCAATTCAGGTAAGGCCCTTCCCTGCTCCGAATCGCGCGTCGGTTCGTGTTCCACTCTACGGATCGGGAATTCCAGGAGGCTCGTGGGACTACCCCGGCACCCGAAAACGGAGTGCCATGTGGTCAGCCGTAGTCCACGTTGTGGTCGTCGCGGGTGTGCTTGCATTATCGGCGCTGCCAGTGAAACAGGTCACTGCAAAACCGCTGCCGGAGCACGTCACCCTGATTGCGCCTTCGCCCGACACATACATGATGCTGCCCCCGGCTAAGCAAGAAGCAGGCGGCGGCGGTGGCGGAGGCGATATGGACAAGCTCCAAGCTCCGCAAGGACGTTTACCCAAGATCGCGATGGAGCAAATTACTCCACCAGCGCTCGTCGTGCGAAACGAACATCCAAAGCTCACGGCTGAGCCGACAGTCGTGGCCCCGCCTCAAGTTCAGATTGCCACTGCCAAAGCGCCGCATCTTGGAGACCCGACTGCGCCGGCGATGCCAAATCCAGCCTTCTCCAACGGCACCGGGTCGGGCGCCGGAATCGGTTCTGGGTCAGGCGGCGGTATTGGTAAAGGACAAGGTCCCGGAATCGGCGAAGGTCGCGGTGGAGGTATTGGTGGCGGAGTCTTTAAAGTAGGCGGGGGTGTTCTGGCTCCAAAGCCGATCACGACGCCAGATCCGCAATACACAGAGCAAGCCCGGCAATCGAAGTATGAAGGCACCTGCATTCTGGCGATGGTCGTCGGTCCCGATGGCAAGCCGCATGACATACGCGTTCAGCGTGGATTGGGAATGGGACTCGACCAGAAGGCGATAGAGGCCGTTCAGCAATGGCGCTTTGAACCTGCTACGAAGGATGGCCGGCCTGTCGCTGTTCAGATCAGCGTTGAGGTGAGCTTTAAGCTCTACTAGTCAGCCAAACTTGGACTGCAAGCTACGAATTCCTTTCTTGACCAACAGAGCCCGCCGATAAAAAAACGCGGGCTCTGGATTCTTGGTCGCTCACACTGGTACAGTTTTCTTAAGATGACTGCTCTTCGAATGGTCATTCATTCTCTATTGGCAGTGGGAAAGAAGAGCTCGTCGCGATGAAATTTTCCAGACATTGCGATGAGCTGATGCCGTCTCCACGCGTAGATCCTGCTATGCGTCATGCAGGTACACGTTTGGGTCACGTTCTACGCTGGCTTTCGGTCGCTGCGCTGCTTTTCGGAACCCTTGCGGACACGATCGCACAAAGCAGCGCTCCGGCCGATCCGGGCCCGTCGCAGATCATCCAGCTTCTCACCCACACCATCCAACAAGAACAGCACATTGCAACGGAACCAGTGGATCTCGGCTTCCTGGCCGACGACCGCCGGATGGCGTCACAAATCGTGCGGCTGACTTTCGATTTTGCAAGGCAGGAAGAGCTACAACTGACTAAGCAGGCCAAGGCCAGCTCGGGAACAAGCGCCAACGCGAATGGATCGCAATATGACAGCCTGATCCGCGCTACCAATGCTGCGGATCAGAAGGTGCAAGAAACGCAGGCGGAGTTGGACGCGCTGAAGCAGCAAGCAACAGCGAACCCCAGCAAGCGCCGGCAGTTGGATCCGCAGATCGCAGAACTGCAAAGCGAATTAGCTTTGTTTCAAGCGCGGCAGCAGGCATTGCACAGCATGCTGGAGTTTGCCAGTGGCGCATCAAGCGTGGGTGGAGGCACCAGCCTTCGGGCTCAGATCGAGGAATTGGCTCGCGCAGTTCCGCCGGCCCTCAGCGGCGGCAACGGGAACGAAAACCCACCATCTTTGGATCCGCAATCGCTTGCCAAAAGCGCTTCCGACAAGTCCTCTCCCGCTGGCATGTGGGCGCTGACGTCAGAACTTTTTCGGCTCTCGAGTAAGCGCAGCACGCTTTCCAACGACCGGCGCACCACGGACGCGCTGGAACGCGACGCAAAAGACGTGCGCGCACCCCTGCTTGCACACCTTAAACAACTAATTCAGAACGGAAATCAGCTCGCAACGCAGGCGGATACAAGCGACCAGAGTCAACTCGCGGCTGAGAAGCAGCAACTCGATGCTCTCACTGCTGAGTTCAAACAGGTCTCAGTCCCTCTAACGACGCTCAGTAAGCAAATTATATTGTTAGACCTATACAAGAGAGGTCTTTCAAATTGGCAGACCGAGGTGTCGTCCCAGTTTAAAGAAAATGTAAAGGCTTTACTCGCCAGGCTCGCGGGACTTGCGATCGCGCTCGGGGTCGTCCTGATCGTGGGCGAAGTCTGGAGACGCGCGATCTTTCGCTACGTGCACGATGCAAGACGTCGCTATCAATTCTTGCTGATGCGAAAGATTGCGATCTGGTGCGGCATAGCATTGGTATTGCTCTTCGCCTTTGTCACTGAACTCGGGGCCGTGGCAACCTTCGCCGGACTGATTACGGCGGGCGTTGCGGTAGCTCTTCAGAATGTGATCGTGTCTATCGTCGGCTACTTTTTCTTGATTGGACGTTTCGGCATTCGCGTCGGAGACCGCGTGCAAGTATCCGGCGTAACCGGCGAAGTGGTCGACATTGGACTGGTACGCTTCCATCTCATGGAACTGAGCAGTTCGGCGGCAGATGCCGAGCCCACGGGAAGAGTCGTCGCGTTCTCGAACTCGGTTGTCTTTCAGTCAAGTGCAGGTCTGTTCAAACAGATTCCGGGAACCAATTTCATCTGGCACGAGATCGTCCTCACGTTCGCGCATGATAGCGACTATCACGAGATACGCACGCGCGTGCAGAAGGCGATTGATACGGCGTTTGCCGATTATCGCGACACCCTCGAACTGCAACGCCGGCAAATGGAAATGAGTCTAAGTTCGATTTCAGCCAATGAACTCAAGCCCAGGGCCCGAATTCACTTCACCGGATCTGCGATTGAGGTCGTGGTCCGATATCCCATTGTGATGGACAAAGCGGCTGAAATTGACGAGCGCATCAGCGGCGAATTATTTGCAGCTGCCTATAGTGAGCCCAAGTTGAAGCTGATGAACGCAGAAGTTCCTACTGCAAAAGTAATTATGTAATTTTTGTTTAGACCCTACCCCAAAAAAAGACCGACCCCACGATTCCGGAATCGCGGGGTCTTGTGGTTCGTAATCGGCAAGCCTTACGCTCTTGCGCCTGCTAAGTGTTATTCACCCTGCTTCTCTTGAGCGGCTTCCCTTGCATATTTCCGCACAGTAGCCAGAAAGGTCTGCGCTGTTTCGGGAGGAGTCACTTTCCCAGAGAGGATGTCTTCAAATGGAATGAACTTCCCGTAAAGCAGAGCTGTTTCGTCCTTGTCCTGCTTGATGACCGCACCATTAAGGTCGATGCCGGCAAAGGCGCCGCGTGAACGAGAATAACTCAGCACCTCTGCTTTCATCTTCCAATCGGTATCAGCAGCGGCTTGACGGCCGACCGGACCGGCGGCACCCGTTATTTCTGCTCCGACTTTGAACTTGCTGGACAGTAAGTGATCCATACCTTTCTGGTTCATCACCAGCATCACAAGATCCGTCGCCTGTGCGCCGATCTGCAGCCCCCAGCTACCGCCAGCCACCGTGATCGGGGCCGGAGCGCTCCACCCGTGGGCAGTTCGGCATGTCGATACTCCTTTGCCGTGCCGGCCGCCAATTCCCACAGCGATATTAATCATGGATGGGACAACGACGATGCATTTCGCATCCCCGAGAATATCCTTCGGGATGCCTTTGTCCGGCGTGCCCATAATCTCGTCGAGTACACTCGCGGACGAGTTTAGGCGCTTCGCGATGTCGGTCTCGGCTTTCGAGTCTTCTTTCTTGGCTTTGTTCTCAAATTTAGCCGTGTTATCAGATCGGTTCTCTGGCGGGGCTGCTTGTGACGCTGAGCCCTGGGTAGTCGTAGTTTGCTCGTCATCTTGCGATTGGGCCCAGCCGGAGCTAGCGAGTAGCGCCACAGCAATGCCGGCCCCAAGGATCCACTTTGAAGCAGTTGAACGGTCTGTCATACAGTCCTCTTCCCCGAGATGGTTTCTTTCTAACCTTCATTTTTTAGAACATGCGCGTCTGGCACAACATCCGGTGCACGAGGTAGGCCGCTGAGTAACATGCTGGATACCGTGACTATCAAATCTCTGTAGGTGGTTTCCTGTACGGCTTTGGTTACGGTCCGAGGTAAATCAAAGTCAGGTCTCTGATGGATCGACCAACGGGAATCCGCGACCCTAGCATGAATACCTGTAAGCGACGGTATGTCAGTGGGAAGTTCACACCCATTAGAATTCTGGTCGTCGCGCGAAAGGGGCGATATGAGCTTTGCAAAGCTGAAAGCAACACGAGGTTTGTCGGCTTTTGCCGCGGTGGCGTTAGTGAGTGCCGCCCTCATGGGAACGGCCTGCAATAAGGCCAATGACAGCTATAAGGACCGAGTGAAGACTGCGTTGGATCAGGCAGACCTGAAGGAGTTGGGGGGCACACTGCACTCCGATGACGCGAAAAACCGGGCGGCCGACGTCGCACAATCCAATGCGGGTCCACGGATCATAGCGAACGAAATCAGTGTCGAGCCGGTGGGCAACGAGGGACAAGCGCGTAAGATGGAGTCCAATCTGGATGATGGCATTGAAAACAACTACAAAGCGGTTCTAATCTCGAAGGGCCTCGACAGACAACACATTCGCTATAACGCAAAGAACGGGGTGCTGACGCTGAAGGGTTCGGTTAAGGATCCGACACAGCGACAAGAGGCACAGGAACTGGCGAAAAATACGCCAAACGTGCAGCAAGTGGTGAATGAAATCCAGATCCAGCGGTAAAGGCGCACAGATAGGGGCTCAGTAGGGGAGAACTCTTGCTGGCCCCGTTTTTTTATATCGAATTTCTTATATATCGAACACACGATAGGCAGCAGGCGGTGTTTGCGCCTGGAGAAGAGTGATTGCGACATTCCGGACCGGCACGCCGGTTAGAGTCGTGCCCTCTAGCCGGCCATGATGCGCATGGCCGAGAACCACAAGATCCGCTCCATGACGATCGATCACCTCAGCAAGTCGCGACGTTCCCAGGAATGCCAGTATTTGCGGATCCTCACCATGCACCGTGGCCGCAATTGGTGCGTAGTGCAGAACCACGACGCGCTTTTTCGTGCGCAACTGGGACATACCGCGTTCGAGTTTGAGCGCCTCGTCAATGGAAGCTCGTACGAACGTCTTAATCTCAGGCTCGCCAAATGCCGTTAGCACTCCTCGCCCAAACCCACCAACGAAGCCTTTCGTACCGGCGAAACCAACGCCATCGCGTTCATAGGCACTGCCGTCGAGCACTTTGATACCCTCAGCACTCATCATCCGCATGAGTTCCTGTTCTTTGCCGCTCTCATAATCGTGATTCCCCAGGACGGCGATAGTTGGAACACGGAGTCTCACCAACGCGTTTAATAGCGGCTCCATCTCGGAGGGTTGCCCATAGTTTGTCAGATCACCAGCAAGAACCAACACGTCGGCTTCATCCCTGGCTTTGCTGAGTTGCTCGCGCAAGGCTATCTGATTCGCTGGAGCAAAGTGCAGATCAGCTGTGGCCGCGATCCTCATACACTGTTTTTAAGCGCGCTGGGGTCCCATTCTTATTTTAGTGCGACTTGCGCGATGGTCCAGCAGAAGATTCGCTAAACCCCATTCTTCGAAGTCAATTGCGAACATGGCATCATCAATCAGGCTGCCGCGGAATTTCGCTTCTGGTGCGGGCGTTTCAATCCCCCTGGAGAACCGGGTGAGCAGGTCACGCCACAAGGAGCGAGGCACATAGTGCGTATAGGCGGGATAAACATATCGAAATAACACTAGTGACCACAACAGAAGTTCCCAGTGGTCTCCTGCCAATTGCAGAATTCGATCCCACTGTAAATTTCCTTGCGCGCCAAAGATAATGTGCGCGATGTCCGCCCCATCAAAGCGCTCGCGGCGGGTAACAAAAAGTTTGGATGCAATGAGCTCTTCAGGTGCCAACACACGGGTGTCAACGCCACAGACTTTCGCGGGTCGAGCACGTTCGATCCAGGAATCGTCGACTGCGATTACAGCGTTGCTCATGCCAGTGATGAGATCAATGAAATAGTCCCCCCGGCGCACTTTCGCCAACCAAACCGGATCAGAAACCTCACAGACAAAGTCATGTTTTCGGAGGCATATGAGAGCCTCGGATGCGGCCTCCGTACTCAGGAAAATGTCAAGATCTTTGGTGAACCGGCAAATGCCCGTGTGTTGTCGGAGCG
>QIAI01000170.1 GCA_003224995.1 Acidobacteriota bacterium | reverse complement strand
ACTAGCGTCTGAGGAGATTCTCGGCGTCTACCAGCCTGGCGATCATGGCAGCACGTTCGGCGGAAATCCCCTCGGCTGTGCGGTCGCTCGCACCGCTCTTCGTGTGCTGGTGGAAGAGAAACTGGTGGAACGCTCCGCCGAACTCGGCGCCTACTTCCTCACCTTGCTGAAAACCCTTCACAGCCCGAACATCAAAGAAGTCCGAGGCATTGGGCTGTGGATCGGCATTGAACTTCAAGTGCCGGCCCGTCCTTACTGCGAGGCATTGAAGCGTGAGGGCGTGTTGTGCAAAGAGACTCACGACCGGGTCATCCGCATCGCCCCACCATTGACGATCGGCAGAGAAGAAATCCACTGGGCGTTTGAGCGCATTCGGAGAGTCATTGAGAAAGGCTAGGACACTTGGATAGTGGCCAGACAACCTCAACATAATGTATCCAAGTGTCGCGGGAGCGTAACCTCCGGGCGGATAGGAACAGTTATCCTTAATGATCCGCAGAAGACTTGAAGATTTATCGAGAGGAGAACCGTTTCCTAGGTCCAGAAGCCCTGTGCGCGCCAGCGTTCCACCGCTTCCAAACGATCGGTCGCTCCGGCCTTGCGCAGCATTCGTCGCACATGATTTTTCACAGTCTGTTCCGATAGGTAGAGGCGGGAAGCGATCTCTTTGTTAGTCAGACCCTCGCTGACCAACTGCACCAGCTGTTGTTCTCTGCGAGTCAGGCCAAGATTCTTTCTGACCTGAATCCCCGGCTGCCATGCTCCGGAACTGGCTACGTGATCAAACAGGGATCGGCATAGGGCAGGCGGGCACACCGCGTCACCCTGTGCCACGGCTCGTATCGCATTGCCTATTTCCGCCGCGGAAGCGTCCTTGAGTACGTAGCCCGAGACGCCGTGGTGCACTGCAATAAGAAATTTCTCAGGATCGGAATCCATGCCGAATAACAGGATTCTCGCATTCGGGAGACTGCGTCGAAGTTCGCCCAGCGGATCTTCTGTGGACAATGTGCTGGTCAGCGAATCGCACAGAATCACATCCGGATTGGCTGCCACAACCTGGAGAACGAAGCTCGCCGAAACCGCAGCTCCGCCCACCACGTGAATGTCGTCGCGACGTCCCAAGAGGCGGGCGAACACATCCAAGAACAACCGGTTCTCCGCCAACAGAAAAACACCGACAGCCGATTGCTCAGTGTCCATAGGTAAATGCTTTCGTCAATTAAACTCGGGCAAAAGCCCTGGAATAGGCGGATCAAACAACAGGACTTGATTCTTTCTGCAGAAGTCAATTGCTTAATGGCTTTTGACTCTCGCAGGGGCAACTTGCGAGGTGGTCAAACGTGCACGCTCCGAACAATGAAGCCTAGGCTAAGTACAATCGACTGTCAAGAACGTATAAACCAAGTATGGATAGTGACTAATAAGATTTCCATAAATGGAACCACAACTTTCGTGTCTATATTACGGCAGTTAGCGTGCAAATTTTGCCTTGGCGTGTGATTTGAGTGTTCAGTGACCGCATTCCCGCCGCAAGTAGACTGAATCGAAAATGTTGATAATGCCAAATAACTATAGGCAAGATCGCGAAAAGCTCTCTAAGCGAGCCGCTAAAGCGCCGCGCTGACCAGCGTCGCTGAATGACCAGTGGGTAAAATTGCTAGTAAGTACTCTGCTCTTGTCAGGTCGAGCAACATTCCATTGTTTTGCTGGAGTAGCGAGAGCAAAGCAAACGTGGAGTCAGCAGTGAATCTTCAGGTGTTTTATTTTCCAGGCAGAAGAACTGTCAATGCATCCGGAACCATCTTGATTTCGGCGGGAAGCGTTCCCACGAGCTCGCCATCGGCTTCGACATAAACCTTGCAATTCCCGCCGTTCCCGGCGATGGGCGACGGGCTGCAGTGAAGGCTCTTACGGGAACCCAATTCGACGCCTTGCACTCTCCAATGTGCGTGCAGCATTCCACGAATCACGTAAATCAGATAGGCAAGGCGGCTGGGTTCCTGCAGCACCCCTCCGAAGTTCCGGATGCGCACAGCTAATACCTCAGTGATACCTCGATGAAGGACTTCTTCGGATGTCCCCGGAGACAATTGCACCTGGAATCCCGCCATGCGGTGCGTGCACCACAGGTGCCAGGCTTTCGCGTAGTAGGCGCCCATCCCCAGCCGCTGCTTTGTGCCGGCATGAAGCTTGTAGAACAGATGAGCATCAACACCGATTCCGACCGCAACCGTGAAATAGCGAGTGACAGGCGTGTCTAAGGGGCCATTTACGGTCACTTGGCCGAGCGCGATGCGGCGCCGTATGCCTTTGAGCGCCGCCTGGACCGCGCGGGCCGGCTCGCGTGGGACCCCGAGATCGTGGGCCAAGGCGTTGGCGGTTCCCATCGGAATTACGCCCAGAGCCGCCTGGCTGCCGGCGATGCCCTGGATGACGTCATGGATGGTGCCGTCTCCGCCACAGGCCAACACGGTGTCGCATCCATTGCGAATCGCCTGGCGCGCCTGCTCGGCCGCATCGGCACTCGATTGAGTGCGCACCAATTCGGCCTCAACGCCAGCCTCGCTGAGAATCTTCAGGATTTCCCGCAAATCCGACTCGCGCCGTTTCCGCCGGCCGCCCGACCGGGCATTGAAGAGGACGGCCGCTTTACGCATGGGAATTGAACCCTTTGCGGATGAGATCGACCTGGAACCAGCCAGTTGCAAGCTTTTCGCTCCCGTGGGCGCAACGGCCTTAGCTTAACAGGACCCCGTTCGACTATTGCGCAAGCCCTCCCATTGCACTAAGCTGTTTGCAACTTTCGGGGTGTGTTTTGTTTTAACGGTCTCGGCGTCCATCCGGGGCCAAGCACTGCCATTCAATAAAATCTTAGCGGAGGATCTTGCCAATGAGGAAGATGCGTCCTGTCCTGCTCGTGATCTTTTGTAGCGCATTCACCTGCGCGCAACAGCATGCGGCTCACTCGGCCCCTGCTGCCAAGCCTGCAACCCTGATGACCGGCTTTGGCACTCTTCACCATCCCGTCTCCACCAAAAATGCTCAGGCCCAGCAATTCTTTGATCAGGGACTTCGCCTGATTTACGCCTTTAACCATGACGAAGCCGGCCGTTCCTTTCAGCGCGCGGCTGATCTGGATCCGAAGCTCGCCATGGCATATTGGGGCGTCGCGGAAGCGGTCGGCCCCAATTACAACGATCCGGCCAGCGACGAGCGTTTCCAGGCTGCGCATGACGCCATTCAGAAGGCTGTAGATCTTTCCACCAACGCGCCGCCCAACGAGCAAGCCTATATCCAGGCAATGGCCAAGCGCTTTCCCGGCGATCCAAAGGCTGATCGCCGCAAGGCTGCCGAGGACTACCGCGACGCCATGCGCGATGTGGTCAAGAACTTTCCCGACGATCTTGATGCCGCCACCCTTTTCGCCGAGTCGGGCATGAATCTGCATCCCTGGGGCTTGTGGCATGTGGATGGCTCCCCGGAAGAAGGAACGGAAGAGGTGGTGGCCACGCTGGAATCGGTCATTAAGCGTGATCCTGAACACATGGGCGCGGTCCACTATTACATTCACGCGGTGGAGGCCTCGCGCAGTCCTCAGCGTGCCCTGGCTGCCGCCAACAAGCTTCCCACGATGGCGCCCGCTGCGGGACATCTGGTGCATATGCCCGCCCACGTCTACATTCGCACCGGAGACTATGAGGGCGCGGTGAAGACCAACCAAATGGCGGCGGCTGCCGATCGCGCCTACATCAAAGCCAGTGGCGTGCAGGGCATCTATCCCATGATGTACTACAGCCACAACCTGCACTTCATCGCTATGTGCGCCGCCATGAATGGCAACTATCCCGAGGCCAAGAAAAATGCCGAAATGCTTGCGGCCCACGTGGCGCCGGGCGTAAAGATGATGCCCCCGCTCGAGGGCTTCATGACGATTCCCATGGCGGTGGATGTGCGTTTTCACAAGTGGGACACGATTCTCGCCATGAAGCAGCCCGATCCTTCGATGCAGATCACGACGGTTTTCTGGCATTTCTCCCGCGGGATGGCCTTGGCCGGCGGTGGCAAGACCAGTGAAGCCGAGGCCGAATACAAGGTTCTTTCCGAGGCGGAAAAGGCCACTCCCGAGGACGTACCTTTCGCGATGCCAGTCAACAACAAGGCAAAAGACGTGATGAAGATTGCCGAGAACGTGCTGGCCGCGAAAATCGCCATGGCGAAGCACGATAGCGACGGCGGCATTGCCAGTCTGCAGGAGGCCGTGGCGATTCAGGACACGCTCAAGTACGACGAGCCCTCCGATTGGTTTTTCCCGGTACGCGAATCGCTCGGAGCCGCCTTGCTCCTGAAAGGCGATGCGCCGGGCGCTGAAAAAATCTTTCGCGAGGATCTCGATCGCAACCCGCGCAATCCGCGCTCGCTCTATGGACTGCAACAGGCCTTGAAGAAGCAGGGCCGTGACTACGACGCCGGATTTGTGGAGAAGCAATTCAATACTTCATGGAAAGGTCCGGCGAAGACGTTGAAGCTTGAGGATCTGGTTTAAATGTAGGAAAAGCTTTTAACCGCGAAGGACGCGAAGTTAACACGAAGGACGCGAAGTCAACCCGAGGTTCGCGAGGTCGAACCGGGGTTCGCAAAGAAGGCAGGTTCGCAAAGAAGGCAGCGATTGAACCTTCCGTGAAGGCTTTGCTCATGGAAACGGCGGATCTTGGGCGCAAGCCAGTCTTGTGGCTTTACAGGCTTTGCGAGTGACCATGGAGTGTCAGAATTTCCCAATCTTCACGAGTGATGCGATAGATATCGTGTACCAGGCCGGCTCGCGTCGTTTGCTCCCAGAATTTCATTCCGTTCCTCTCGGCGACTTTCCGAGAGGCCAGGTTTTCGGGGCGAATCAGTGAAATCAGAAATTGCTTTTGCAGGCGAGTGAAGGCGTAATCGCGACAAGCGCGAGCTGCCTCCGTGGCAAACCCGTTTCCCCACATATCGCGACGCAAGTGATAGCCAATCTCAGGGAGATGATCTCCGTCCACATCCTGCAAGATGACGCCGCAATCGCCGATCATCTCGCCGCTGGATCGCAAATCCATCGTCCATAGGCCATGTCCATCTTTTTCATAGCGACGAATATTGCGCGCGATCCAGCCTTCGACCCCCGCTTGATCGAATGGCGCCGGATAGAACCGCATGGTTTCAGCATCGGAGATGACCTGGGCTAACGCGCCCGCATCTTTGGTTACGAACTCGCGCAGGATCAGTCTCGGAGTCTCTATGACAATGTTCATTCCCCGGCTCAACTTATTCTAAGAAGGAGTCTGGAACCCTAATCCCTGAGGAAAGGGCCAGCATCCGACGAATATAATTCCACTTGCCATGCCCGGCACGACGAAGGATATCCCGAGCAAGCTTGAGGCGCTGCGCGAACAGATTCGCCATCACGAATACCGCTATTTTGTGCTCGACAGCCCCGAAATCAGCGATTTCGATTTCGACAAACTGGTCGAGCAGTTAAAAAAGCTCGAGACCGAGCATCCCGAGTTCATCACCCCCGACTCGCCCACGCAACGCGTAGGCGGCAAGCCTCGGGAAGGAGTGGTCAAGACGGCACACTCCTCGCCCATGCTCTCGCTGGACAATACCTATAACGAAGAAGAATTGCGCGGCTGGGAGCGGCGTGTTCACGAACTCAGCGGGCGTAAAGAAGTCGACTACGTTTGCGAACTGAAGCTCGATGGCATGTCGCTGGCGCTGATTTATGAAGACGGCCGGCTGGTGCGCGGCCTAACCCGCGGTGACGGCACCATCGGAGAAGATGTCACATTAAATATTCGCACCGTGCGGACCATCCCGCTTTCCATTCCTAAAGAGAAATTAAAGAAGGCCGGTATTCCTGCGGATTTTGAAGTTCGCGGTGAGCTCCTGATGCCACTCGCCGCCTTCAAGAAGATGAATGAAGAACGAGAAGCCAAGGGCCTGTCGCTCTTTGCCAATCCTCGGAATGCCACAGCCGGTACGGTCCGCCAACTCGACGCTAGCATCACGGCGCGCCGGCGGCTCGATTTTTTTCCCTACATGATGCTGCGTAACGGGCGAACGTACTTCGATCGCCACTCGCGAACCCTGGACGCGCTCTCCGACGCCGGCTTCAAAGTGAATCAGAGCCGCAAGCTCGCCAAGAACATGGAGGAGGTGTGGGTATTCATCCAGCAATGGGAGGGGAAACGAGAGTCTCTGCCTTACGAAATCGACGGTATTGTGGTCAAAGTCGATCGCACCAGCTTGCAGAACGAACTCGGGTTTACGGGCAAAGCGCCCCGTTGGGCGATTGCCTACAAATATGCGGCGCGCGCCGGGGTGACGCAGATTGAAGGCATCCGCGTGCAGGTGGGCCGGACCGGAAAACTTACGCCCGTGGCCGAACTCGCACCGGTGGCCATTGGGGGCACCACCGTCAGAAATGCCACTCTGCACAATATGGATGAGATTGAGCGCCTGGGCGTGAAGATCGGCGACTGGGTTCAGGTCGAGCGTGGCGGCGATGTCATTCCCAAGGTCGCCAAGGTGATCGAAGACCAGGCTCACCCGCGCGGCACGAAAATCTTCCACATGCCTGAGACGTGCCCCATTTGTGAAACGAAGATTGTAAAGACGAATCGATCCTGCATTTTGCCTCCCGCCACGTTATGAACATCGAAGGCATGGGCGACGGGTTAGTGACGCAACTCGCCGACCGCGGGCTCGTGCGGAATGTCACAGACATTTATCAGCGCACGAAGCCGGACCTGCTGAGGCTGGAGCGCATGGGCGAAAAATCAGCGCAAAATGTGCTTGAGGAAATCAATGCTTCCAAGAAGCTGCCGCTGGAGCGCGTGATCTTCGGCCTGGGGATCCGCTTTGTAGGCGAACGCACTGCCCAGTTCCTGGCCGAGCACTTTGGCTCCATGGAGGCCCTCGTGAACGCGAGCCAGGAAGAACTTGAGGAAGTAAACGAGGTCGGACCGAGAATCGCGGTCAGCATCCGGGAATTCTTCGATGAGCCCCGCAACCGCGAACTGGTGAAGCGTCTACGCGATGCCGGACTGACATTTGCCGGGAAAAAACGCGAGCGTGGTACCAAGCTGGCAGGCAAAACCTTCGTCCTGACCGGCACCCTGGCCAGGCACACGCGCGATGAAGCCAAAAAAATGATTGAAGACGCCGGCGGCCGGGTTTCAGGATCGGTCAGCAAGAAGACGGATTACGTGGTCGCCGGCAACGACGCTGGATCCAAACTCGACAAAGCCAAAGAATTGGGCGTCGCCGTCATTGAAGAAGATGAGATGGAGAAGTTGGTGGGGTAAGCATTATTCAGGTCTCAGGTCTCAGGTCTCAGGTCTCAGGTCTCAGGTCTCAGGTCTCAGGTCTCGGGTCTGGGCCTCGGGACAACGATGCCCTTCGCTAAGAGCCCAGCGCTTCTTTGATCTTTTTCCAGGTCACGTCCAGCGTCTCCGGCAGCACCCGGGTTTCCCCAATTACACTGACGAAATTCGCATCGGCGATCCACCGAGGCAGAGCGTGCATGTGGATGTGCCCGGCCACCCCGGCGCCAGCCGCTTTGCCGATGTTCATGCCGAGATTCACTCCATCCGGGTGGTAAAGATCCCGCAAAACACCCTCCATTCTCTGCGAAAGGGCCATCATTTCCTGTGCGGCCGCACTGGGCAGCTTGCGCAATTCGTCCAGATGGTCATACGGAACAATCATCACGTGGCCCGGCGTATAGGGAAAGGTGTTGAGGATCACAAAGCAGTGCTCGCCGCGGTAGGTAATGCGAACCTTCTCATCGTCGCCGGCCTTCAGAACATCGCAGAAGATGCAGCCTGGAGTCTTTTCGGCACCGGTAACATACTTGTAACGCCAAGGGGTCCACAAGTAATCCATGGGAGGGCAGAGTAGCAGATGGCTATGGTTTTCGGAACTTTCGTGCCCAGCAAAAGGTGCAAGCGAGCCGCATAAACAGCTGCTCGCGATAAATTCAGAAGAAAGTTGTATCCCTTCGCGGCAAGCTGCAATCCAATAGCGGCAGAAGCCGGGAGGCATGCGGGAATTTGCGGACTTTGATGTTTGACACTGTTCGGAAGCGGTTGCTACACTCGAAGGGTTCCCATTGGACGCGGGGTTCATTAAGTCGTCCGAACGCTGGGATTGTTCAAGTTCAGCCGCCAGGTTGAACCCACCACAACCTTAGACCCGTTCCGGCAGTCCGCGAAGCACCCGCATCCATCCCGCACCGTTAGCAGTGCGAGGTATCGAGAGGCTATGACCTTGTACGACGATAGCACCGCCCGCGATTTCGATTCCGATGCCGTTACGGTAAGCGAACCGAGCGCGGGTTCTTCTGAGGGCGACACGCCCAGCACTCATAATTCTCTGTCTGAAACAGCAGAAACTCCACACTCGGACCAAAAACCAGCCATGTCCAGCACCGCTACTGAAGATAAGCCCGTCGCCTCCGCCAGCGCTGAAGAGAAACCCGCGGCCGCGGCCGACGATTTCGCATCCGCACTCGAAACCTTCACCACCGAAGCCGAGGAGGCGGTCAGCGAAGACCGCGTCATAAAAGGCACCGTGCTCAAGCTGACGGACAAGCACGTGGTGGTCGATATCGGCGCCAAGTCCGAGGGCATGCTGCCGCTCTCCGAAGTTCTGGATCACGAGGGCAAGGCTCGCTTCCAACCCGGCGACGAGATCGACGTAATGCGCGACAAGGGCGAAGCCGAAGAGGGCTACATCAACCTCTCACACCAGAAGGCGCAGCGGCTGCGCGCCTGGGACGACATCGAGGCGGCCTACAACGAGAAGAAGCCCATCAAGGCGGTCGTGATTGATCGCATCAAGGGCGGCTTAACCGTCGACATCGCCGGCGCCCGCGCTTTCCTGCCGGGCTCGCAAGTCGATCTCCGCCCGATCCGCAACCTGGATGGCATGAAGGGCACCACCATTGAAGTTGCCGTCATCAAGCTGAACAAAAAGCGCGGCAACATCGTGGTCTCGCGCAAGCAACTGCTCGAAGAAGAGCAGAACGAGAAAAAGTCGAAGACGCTCGAGCACCTGGACGAAGGTGCCGTGCTGACCGGCGTGGTCAAGAACCTCACCGAGTACGGCGCGTTCGTGGACATGGGCGGCATCGACGGCTTGCTTCACATCACGGATATGTCGTGGGGCCGCCTCACGCACCCGCGCGATCTGGTGAATGTCGGCGACCAGATTCAAGTCAAGGTCCTTAAATTCGATAAAGACAAGCAGCGGGTTTCGCTGGGCTTCAAGCAGCTCACGCCGGATCCCTGGCTCGATGCCGAGCATCGCTATCCGGTAGGCGCTCACGTTTCCGGACGCGTGATCAGCGTGACCGACTACGGTGCATTCGTCGAACTGGAGCAGGGTATCGAAGGTCTGGTGCACGTCAGCGAGATGACCTGGTCGAAGCGGATGAAGCATCCCTCCAAGCTGGTCAACGTTGGCGACGAGGTGGAATGCGTTGTGCTGAACGTGAACCCAACCGAGCGCCGCATCTCGCTCGGAATGCGCCAGCTCGCTACCAATCCCTGGGATAGTTTGCACGAGAAGTTCCCGGTCGGTCAGCAGGTGGAAGGCCGGGTTCGCAATCTCACCGATTTCGGAGCGTTCATCGAAATTGAAGACGGCATCGACGGACTGGTTCACGTCAGCAACCTGAGCTGGACCAAGCGCGTCAAGCATCCTTCCGAAGTCTTGAAGAAGGGTGACCGCGTGAAGGCGGTTGTTCTGGCGATCGAGCCTGACAAGCGCCGCCTGTCATTGGGCGTGAAGCAGCTGCAGCCCGACGTCTGGGAGACGTTTTTCCAGCAGCATCACATCGGGGATGTGGTGCACGGGAAGGTCCTGCGGGTTGCGACGTTTGGTGCGTTTGTCGAAATCGCCGAGGGCGTGGAAGGTCTGTGCCACAACTCCGAAGCGGTGGACGGCAACGGCCAGCAGGTTCATCTCGAGCCGGGCGTGGAGCACGACTTCAAGATCATCAAGATGAATCCGGAAGAGAAGAAAGTAGGTCTCAGCATCCGGGCAGTTGGCGAAGAAGCCTCGCGTTCGGAAGTGGAAGCCTACAAGCACCCGGTTTCCAGCTCGAGTACCAGTTCGACGATCGGCGAGTTGATTTCCTGGAAGCGAGCCGGCGGCGAAAACAACTAAGTTGCGACGAAAACAACTAAACTAAAGTGTGGCGTGGGCGCCCTCGCCCGCGAATCTCAGAAAAGGCCGTCAAAGCAGACGGCCTTATTCTTTGTCCCAAGAACGCGGACGCTATTTCGCGATCTCGAAGAAGGCGCAGAGAGCCCGCTTTCGCGCTTCAACCTACGGCTCTACTTTCCTCCATGTCCGCAGGTTGACGCCATAAAGAATCAGGCAGAAAAGGTTCGCCGGAATAAAGCCGAATTGAGCTGTTCTTACTCCAATGACACAAATGATGACGCTATTGATGGCGGCCAGGGCCCAACCTTCCCAGCAGCGTCGGCCTACGAGAATGGTAGAAAGAACAGTTAAAATACAGGACAGATAGTCAAGACGCACGGCGCGCAACAACCTCCGACTCCTACTTTGTAGCATCGTTCGTACTCAGGTCTGTGATGTAGCACGGATGGTTGCGTAACGACGGTAACGTCTTCCTGTGATGGGTGTACATTTTTCGTCCTCCGGACCGCCAATTCCTCACTTTTTCAGCAACCGAACGCCCAGTGTCGCACTCTTAGAGCTGGAGGTGATTTTTATGGTACGTAAGTCGAACACCACCCCGCTGACACCCGAAGCCCTCGAGGATTCCACTGAGCCGCAAGGGTTGGGTTCAGACGCGGCCGGTCAGTCCGGAGACCTTCAAGGTTTGTCAGAGATTGCCGATGCCGACTCGGAAAGCGTCGAGGAGCTCGTCAAAGAAGGGCAGGCCCTGGAGGCGGACATAGTCGCCGGAGTGGAGCGCGCGGGGGACCGCGAATCCGAAGTCCACGTCCATGAACGACCCATGGATAACGTTCCCAAGGAGTATCGGGATCGTGACAACGATTAATGGATGACTCAGTAGAAAACCACCCACGCGGAGCTGAGTGAAGGTTTTCCAGTGTCATCTGCAACCGAATTGCCGCTCCGCGCCCTCTGCGGCAGTTCTCCGCGCCCTCTACGATTTAAGACTCAAGCAAAAAACGAGAGCAACGTGTCCCTTAGGAGCCCATGGTGAGAACCACTCGGAAGCGAGCCTTCCCGCTCAGCATGCGGTCGTAGGCTTCCGCCACTTTTTCCAGGGGATAACGCTCAATCAGCGGCCGTACTCCGGTCAGCACGCTGAAGCGAAGCGTATCTTCTGAATCGATCGCACTTCCCGACGGCCAACCCTGAATTCGCTGCTTATTTAGCACAATCTGCAAGGCACTGATATTGAGCGGCTCGTTGGGAACGCCCACCACCAGGAGTTCCCCCTTGCTTCCGAGACCACCGGCGAGCGCGGAAATTGCCTTCGCCCGTTGCCGCATCGCCTCCTGCCGAGTCCACATAAACGTGGGCGCCAAGTTTTTTGGCAAAGCCGTCTTTATCGCTGCCGCGCCCGATAGCCACTGTCCGAAAGCCCATCTGGCGAGCGTACTGAACCCCAAGGTGACCCAAACCACCAATTCCCTGCACAGCCACCAGTTCGCCCGGGCCGGCACCCGAATTTCGCATCGCGTTAAAGACAGTGATCCCAGCGCACAGCAGTGGAGCAGCTTCGTCATCACTGATGTCGTCCGGCATGGCGGCAACAGCTTCGGCGGAAACAAGGGTGTACTCGGCATAGCCGCCATCAAAATGGATCCCCGTAACTTTGCCGTTCACGCACAAAATGAATTCGCCGCGACGGCAGTTGTCGCACACAAAACAATGCGCGCCATGCCAGCCTACGCCGACGCGTTGTCCGACTTTCCAGGGCTTCACGCCCGGGCCGACCGCATCGATGCGTCCGCTGATTTCGTGTCCGGGAGAGCGGGGATACTGAATTCCGGGAAACAATCCTTCTTTGGTCAGAACATCGCTGTGGCAGACTCCGCAGGCCAACACCTTGATACGGACCTGTCCGGGACCGGGTTCTGGAATCTCGCGCTCAACGATTTCAAAGGCTGCACCGGGTTTGGGCACCTGTACCACTTTCATCCTGGCCATGACTCGCCTCGATCTCTGTGGTGGGAAAACTCATCCGGGAATTGACGCTGAATACCGATGGCGCATCGAAAACAAATTTTTAGAAGTCAGGGGTGTAGATGACAGGAGGGCGGCTTGGGATTCGATCCGAAGCGACAAATTTCAATGCTTCGGCTATTTCGTATCGACCTTCAGATTAATGTTCACTTGCGGACGGTTGTCGAACTGGCTCACGGTTTTGGTATCGCTCTTCTTCCCGTTGAACTGTGCGTAGACTTCGTAATCAATGTTGGGCGAAAGCGATGGGAAGCGGTAGCCCCCATCCTGACCCACAATGTAAGTCTTCACCGCACGGGTGCGGGTATTGGTGAGGTACACCACAGCGTTAGCCAGCGCACCTTCTTGCCGATCGGTGACCCGTCCCTGCAAGACGCGACCGTTATCGCTCTTTTTCTCAAACGGATCGCCGTAGGCGGTCAGGCTCACAACCAGCAGCGTGAGAACAATAATCAGGGCCTTTTTCATGATTCCCCCAACCCGCTCCATCTGCACTATTTTAGATGCAAACCGATGTCAGCGCGCTCATCCCCTTGAATATGAACAGTTACCTCCGCGGCAGACTCCAACTTCTTTCCACCCGTTGTCTTGAGCCCCTTCGTGTCTGCCCACACGATGTAGTCCGCTTGTCCCGCCGGCAGACGCTGCGCGAACTCCCCGCTGTGATTGGAATATAGCTCCCACTTGGCGTGCTTCTGCTCGGCGCGGCGGATCTTCACTTTTACCCCGTACACCGGACGGTCATCCGGTCCCCACACCGTACCAAAGATCAGCGCGTACGGCTTGCGCGGATCCTCTGCTGCCGGAGAAGCCTTAACAAGATTTGTGCGCGGGAAAAGCAGAAGGAGAAGCCCGAACCAAACCACCCAACCAGCGACACGACCTATTCGAAGCCAGACGTCTGCGGGCTGGCGATTACACATCACCGTCTTCAGCTTCCTCTTCCTCTTCTTCGTCTTCCTCTTCTTCCACCGGTTTCAGTTCGAGCGGATTGACGGTTACGATTTCGAAGTCTGTGCCACACTCCGGGCACGAGACGACTTCCCCTTCATCGACCTCATCTTCCTCAATGTCGAGGTCGCTTTCACATTCGGGACAATAAACCATGAATGCCTCCGTGCCAGTGTCCTACCCTGATAATATTTAATTCTCCCGGGCCTACGGTCAAGTCCCACCCTGCTCGGTGGCCTGAGCGGTGCAGTCGAATCGGGACGGCCAGTGTGCGCTTCAAATCTAATTGAGATCAGCCATGTTGAGCGAGAGAGCCGCGCCGAGATTTTCTATCACACCTCTGATGCCCGTGCTGGCTTTTGTGATGGCATTGTTTTTGCCCATGCGATCCAGTGCACAAGAGACTGCGAGCAAACGGGTTGCTGATCCCCGCATCGCGGCCGCACTTAAGGATGTGTCGGCCGCGCGAATTCAGGCAAGCATCGAGAAACTGGTGAGTTTCGGAACTCGCCTCACCCTCTCCGCGCAGGATCCTGCGGCCATCTCGGCGGGACGCGGGATTGGGGCCGCGCGCGAGTGGA
>QIAI01000169.1 GCA_003224995.1 Acidobacteriota bacterium | reverse complement strand
AACGTGGTACCTGACTGAGTGCCCTCGGGAATCTTCAGCATCTGATCGCCGTCGAGCGTGGGCACTTTGATCTCAGCGCCCAGAGCCGCTTGCGTGAACGAAATCGGAATCACGCAATGCAGGTCATTTCCTTCTCGCGCAAAGAACGCATGCTCCTTTACGTGAAGCACGACGTAGAGGTCGCCGGCAGGTCCGCCAAACGCGCCCGCTTCGCCGTAGCCGCTAAAGCGAATACGCGTGCCATCTTCCACGCCGGCTGGAACTTTGGCTTCGACTGTACGCTGCCGCAACACCCGGCCTTCGCCTTTGCACTTGAGGCAAGGATCAGTAATGACGCTGCCCGCGCCCTGGCAGGTCGGACAGGAACGCGCCATCGAGAAGAATCCCTGCTGATAGCGCACTTGCCCTCTACCCTGGCAGGAACGGCAAGTAACTGGAGATTTGCCCGGAGCGGTCCCCGAGCCGGAACAGTCCTCACAAGCCTCGTGACGCCGGACGGCAACTTGCGTTTCGGTGCCGAAGACAGATTCCTCAAATGTCAGGGTAAGGTCCTCGCGCAGGTCGGCGCCGCGCTGGGCCCGTGTGCGGCGACGCCCTCCGCCCGCCGCACCGAACAGGTCGCCAATCCCGAAAAACTCCCCAAAGATGTCGCTGAGGTCCTGAAACGCGCTGGGATCGAATCCGCCCATTCCGCCCGACCCGGAGACGCCCGCATGACCAAAGCGGTCGTACGCCGAGCGCTTGTCCGCATCGATCAGCACCGCGTACGCTTCGGTCAGTTCCTTAAATTTGTCTTCCGCGTCGGGGTTATTGGGATTGCGGTCCGGGTGATACATCATGGCGAGCTTGCGGTAGGCGCTCTTGATCTCCTGATCTGCGCAAGTCCGTTCGAGTCCCAGGACCTCGTAATAATCGCGTTTCACGTTGGTCGTAATAGCTTCCCCTCTTCCTGGAACAAAGGCTCCGTGCTGGCGGTTCAGTGTTTGGAATTCTTGGCGACTCGCACCATGGCTGGACGCAGCAGGCGATCTTTGAGTCTGTAGCCGCGCTGCAACTCGTCCATCACCTGGTGATCCGGCCGATCGGTGGTCTCCACCATCTCGATGGCCTCGTGCACATGCGGATCGAAGGGTTCGCCCTTGGCCGGCACTGGGCGCACCCCCAGTTTGCCGAGAGCATCCTGAAGTTGCTTGTAGATCAGTTCCACACCGTTGCGGAACTCGCTCGGTTGGCTGGCAGGAGCGTTCAATGCTCGCTCGAAGCTGTCGATCGCCGGGAGTAAGGCCTTGATCGCATCGGCAGTTGCGAAATCCCGGAACTCCTGCTGTTCCCGGGCTGCACGCTTACGCGCATTTTCAAATTCGGCTTGCAGGCGGGCGAGGCGGTCCAGCAAGGTATCGGGCTCCGCCCGGATTTTCTGCAACTCCGGAGTCTCTGAAGAAGGAGTACCGCTCTCCGCGCTCGGCCCTCGCCCGGCCTCGTCCACCTCGTTGGACGCGGGCAGTTCATGTTCTAAATCGAGTTCTCGCGGGTCTGCTTGTGACTTTCCGTTTGTCTTTGCCATAAAACTATTCCGATTCGTTAAGGATTTTGTCGAAGAGGCGCGCGATATAGGAAACAGCCGTCATAGTGTGCTGGTAATCGATACGCGTCGGTCCAATCACGGCGAGCGACCCTCTCACTTCGTTGCCCACACGCGCAGGCGCACCGATCAGCACGAAATTGCTCATCGACGGGACCGCCTCGTTGAGACCGATCACCACGCGCACTGCTTCCTGTTTCGCGTCCAGATAGGCTTCGAGCAATTGAACAATCTTTCCCTTCTCCTCCAGGGTCTTCAGCATCTCTTGCAGGCGCTCGCGATCTCGCTCATTCGCAACCAGGTTCGATGCGCCTTCTACATAAACTGTTTGC
Organism: Acidobacteriota bacterium; assembly: GCA_003224995.1. Taxonomy (GTDB): domain Bacteria; phylum Acidobacteriota; class Terriglobia; order Terriglobales; family Acidobacteriaceae; genus Gp1-AA133. The sequence continues at coordinate 3,509 of QIAI01000169.1, read as the reverse complement.
GCGCCCGGCTCCGCGGCCAGAGCTCCCTGTTTGTACAGTCGCTCAAGCGACTGCATAATGCGGTCGTACTCGCTGCGCTCCGCTTCCAGCCGGTGTTGCAACTCGGCACGCATGTCAGACATCGTCCAGCCACGGAAGTTCTCGTTGATATAGCGAGCGGCCGCGTCCAGGTCTGCCTGGCAAATATCCAGACGCAAAACCCGATCGCGCACAAGCCCGGACCGGGTGACCACCACGGCCAGGACTTTCTGGTCGCCCAAGCGCGAAAAGTAAACGTGTTCCAGGGCGTTCTTTGCGCCCGGGACTGCCACCGCAACCCCTACATTTCGCGAAATGAGGGAGAGCACGCGCGACGTGCGCTCCAAGAATTCCGCGCTATCGGTGATGCCGGAAAGCGAGTCCCGAATAATGTTCTCGTCCCCGGGAGATAGATGCGCTTCCCCCGAAATCTGCTCCACGTAATAGCGATAGGCCTCGGTGGTCGGAATCCGTCCCGAGGAAGTGTGCGTCTGCTCCAGTAATCCCGCGTCAGAGAGGTCCGCCATGACGTTACGAATCGTGGCCGGGCTTAGCCCCTCACGATTCGAACGCGAAAGAATCCGCGAGCCTACCGGTTCGCCGGTGGCGATATAGGTTTCCACAATCGCGGTCAGAATTTCGCGTTCCCGATTTCCGATGTTTCCCGGCGGTGCCATGAACTCCTTGTATCACTTTGAGCCAAACCCAGGAAGTGACCTTTAAACGTCCCGCTCATTTCTCATTAAATACTTTAGATGCAAAAACTTAGCTTGAGATGCAGACCGCTCCCCCAGACTTGATTCTAGAAACTTGAGCGAAATACTGTCAAGTGTTGGCACTCTAGCCGCCAGAGTGCTCTGACCCTTTCCCTCCTCTTGTATTAGGGTCGTCTGCGATATGCTTTGTCACGAACAGAAAGGCCAACGGTTCACCTTCTTCCTCCATGACATCACGGCAAATGCATGTGGCAGTTGTGGGTGCCGGGGCTTTTGGCGGGTGGACGGCACTTTTCCTTCGGCGCAGTGGAGCGCGAGTCACTCTCATCGATACCTGGGGACCGGGAAATTCACGCGCATCTTCGGGCGGAGAAACTCGAATCATCCGTGCCACCTACGGACCCGATCAACCTTACACGGAGTTGGCGGCGCGATCCCTGCGACTCTGGGCAAAGAATGAACGCAAATGGAAACGCCAATTCCTGCATCGGATCGGTGTTCTGTGGATGGCCGCGGGCCAAGACCACGCATGGGAGTCAGGCTCCGTTCAAGCGCTGAAGGAATCGAAGATTCCTCACCAGCGATTGTCGGAACGAGCTCTGCGGAAGCGCTGGCCGCAGATCAATTTTGCGGGCGTGCCATGGGGCATCTTCGAACCAGAGAGTGGATTTCTGCTTGCGCGGCAGTCTTGCCAGGCAGTGGTCGAGGCCTTTATGGCGGAAGGTGGTGTCTATATCCAAGCCGCCGTGAACCAGGATCTGGATTCCGCATCCTGGAAGGCGCTGTCTCTTTCGGATGATTCCAAGCTTCGTGCCGACCGTTATGTGTTCGCCTGTGGGCCTTGGATGGGATCCCTTTTCCCGAATACCATTTCGAACCGCATTCAAGCCACCAAACAGGATGTCTTCTTCTTCGGCACGCCGGCCGGAGATGCGCGCTTCGAAGAAGGCAATCTGCCGGTTTGGGCCGATCATCGGGGACGGTTCTTGTATGGAATTCCGGGAAACCAGCGCCGTGGATTCAAAATCGCAGATGATACCCGCGGTCCAATCTTCGATCCCACTCACGGCGAGAGGAAGGTTGACGAGGAGCGTCTGCGAATTGCCCGCGAATATATCGCATTTCGATTTCCCGCGATGAAGGATGCGCCATTGTTGGAATCCCGCGTCTGCCAGTACGAGCAAACGCCAGACAGCGGCTTCATTGTCGAGCGCCATCCTGCGGCGGAACACATATGGCTGTTAGGGGGAGGATCCGGCCACGGATTCAAGCACGGGCCTGCCCTCGGGGAACGCGTGGCTGCGATGGTCCTGCATGACCGGGAACCAGACGCCTGCTGGAGGCTGACTCGCTTTAGCGCCTAATCTTGATCCGAAACGGGAAGGCTGGCCCGTCTATTGAATTTGGATAACGCCCTCGGGGGCTTGCGACCGGATCTCATCGACTCGCGCGACAACCTTGCGCGCAAACTCAAAGAGCGACTTCGCGGCCGACGAGTCTTCTCCTGCGAGCACTACCGGCTTACCCGTGTCCCCGGCCTTTCGAAGCTCCGGATCAAGTTGAATCGCTCCCAGGAACGCTACCCCAAACTGCTCCGCGGTCTTCTGTGCGCCACCACGCGAGAAAATGTCGACTTCGTGGTTGCAGTGCGGGCAAACGAAGTAGCTCATGTTCTCGACCATGCCAATCAGATCGACTTTCATTTGGCGGAACATTTCAATGGCCTTGCGGCCGTCCTGTAGCGACACGTCGGATGGGGTGGAGACGACCACTGCGCCGGTTAAGGGAACAGTTTGAATCAGCGATAGGGCAACATCACCCGTTCCTGGCGGCAAATCGATCACCAGGTAATCGAGCTGTCCCCATTCCACCGAGTTAAGAAACTGGCGGATGATCTGGTGCAGCATGGGCCCGCGCCAGATAATGGGCTTGTCCCCCGGATTTAAGAAGCCCACCGAGATGACCTTCAAACCATGCGCCAGGATGGGCTCAATGCGCTCGTTGCTGACAGCTCTGGGCTGCGCATTGGTCCCGATCATCAAAGGAACATTCGGGCCGTATACGTCCGCATCCAGTAATCCGACTTTGTGACCGAGCTTGGCCAGGGCGAGCGCTAGATTTACTGAAAGCGTCGTCTTACCCACCCCGCCTTTGCCCGAGCCGACGGCAATGATATTGGAGACGCCCGGCAAGGCTTGTGGAGTCGGTGCTTGCGGACCATGCTGGTGCATGTGACTCAAGGATTGGACAAAGCCACGAAGGCTCGCAAATTCACCCCTGACGACATGAACCTTTCACACCGCTAGATATCCGCCATCCACTGGCATCGCCGCGCCGGTCACCCAGGAAGATTCATCGCTCGCCAGGTAGACTGCCAGCCCTGCAATATCGTCTGGCTGGCCCAGCCGTCCAATGGGATGAACTCCGATACGCTCGCGCCGCACGGCACCCGGGTCAGGAGCTTTGCGGATGACCTCCGCCGTTAAATCGGTCTCGATGAACGACGGGCAGATCGCATTCACCCGGATATTCTCCGCGCCGTGATCAATTGCCATGCACTTGGTGAGCAGAATCATGGCGCCTTTCGACGGCGCGTACGATGCACGATTGCGAGCACCATTGATTCCCAGCACGGAAGCGACGTTTACGATTGAGCCGCCGCCAGCTTTCCTCATATACGGCAACACCGCCCGCGAGAGCAGCCACACGCCGCGCACGTTGGTGGCGAAAGTCTCGTCCCATTGCGCCTCGCTGATCTGTTCCGCAGTGCCGATA
>QIAI01000168.1 GCA_003224995.1 Acidobacteriota bacterium | reverse complement strand
GCGTTCCTCCCAGCTTCCCGCCAAAATCTCCCCTGCGGTATGCCAGATCCCGCCCGCCCGGCTGCCGGGCAAATCCGATGCTCTTATCGCGAAACAGCCCAAAGGCCTCGCCATGCAGTCCAGTGCCGCCCGACCCGGTGGTCATTTTCACGGCGCCCGTGGAAGTCGGGCCCGTCGAAACATCCATCATCGCCCGGCTTACCGTCAACTCCTGCACCGAACTCAGCGCAACATTCTGCGTGGTCCCACCCTTCGTCTCATCGTTCAGCTCGATGCCATCCAACCGGTACAACGAAGCCAACCCGCTCTCCTTATGAATGGAGACCGCAAAATTTCCCGTCTTCGTCGGATCCAGCGATCGTCCATCTTGCACGATGACTCCCGGCTCGAACTGCGCCGTATTCAGAGCGTCCCGGCCATCGACCGGCAGTTTGTCAATCTCCTCCGGACTGACCTTGGCCATTGACCTTCTGCCCGTTGCGGACCTCAAGCACGAAACGATTGCTCTTGAAATTCCGGGCCTCAATCTGAACCGTGTAGGTGCCGGCATTGAGCGCGCCGGTCGCGTACTTCCCGTCTTTATCGGTAGTCAGCGAGAGTGGAACTTCTGCGCTCCGCGAGTTGATGGCGACGGTGGCTCCCGCCACGGGCGCGCCCGAGGAATCGATGACCGTCCCCTCCAGCGTACCTTTGGGCAGTTCGTCTTGTGAGAAGCTAAAGCTTGCCAGAAAAATTATGAAAAGAATGAAGACCAGATTGAGGCGTGAATGCCCGAAACCACACGAAGCGCGCAATTTCAACAAACGTGTCTCCTTCCCACTCCTGAGCATGCGGGTATTGCCACATGGAATCGCTTCCCGCAGGAATGGTTGCTTCCCCGTTACAAAGTAGAATTGCCTATCTTACTAAACAAGATGGGAATGTGCGCGTAACGGGCGAAAAGACGCCGGGTGCGGGCAATCATTCGCGGGTGATTTAATGGCGTCGTTCGCGATTTTCCGAGCCCTCGAAGCGTTTCTCAGCGCGGCGTTCGCGATTCTTCCCCATAAAGCATTTTCTTCGCGACCTTCGCGACCTTCGCGAACCCTTCGCGACCTTCGCGGTTAAAAGCTCTTCCCAGATTGAGAGCCCTCCCTCGCAATCTCCGCCCCTAAAGCGTTTCTCCGCGGCCTCTGCGGCCGTTCTCAGCGCCCTCAGCGGTTAAAAGCTTTTCTTCGCGATCTTCGCGAATCCTTCGCGACCTTCGCGGTCAAAAGCTTTTTCCCAAGCTAAGCTCGTCTTCCACCGCCACGAGAAGATTCCTGGAGAAAAAAAAGGGGCCGGTTTCCCGGCCCCTGCGATCATTTTTCCGGTTTCCGCTTAGAACGTGAACCGCACCGCCAGACGCAGGCTGCGCGGCGTCTGGAAGAGGAACGGCTTGCCATACTGGCTGTTGCCGATAATCGGTTTCCCAGCGTCAGGACCGCTTAGCCCGGTCGTATTCGAGAGCAGCGCTTTCCAATCATAGGGATTCTCGAATGCGGAATACGAGAACTGTCCTCCAGGATTCAGAAAGCTCTGGTTAAACGCCGAGTCCAGCTGTGAGTAAAACCCAGTCGCCGCCTGCCGATTGAAGAGGTTGATCACGTTCGCTTCAAACGTCAGCACCTGCGCTTCATTGTTCTTATTGACTTTCAACTCCTGCTTGAAGCTGGCATCCGACTGGATGTACCACGGTGTCCGCCGCTGGCCAATACTCGTGATGGTCGGAACCAGTACGCCCGCACTATTCGGCACCAGGCTGATGTTGGCCCACTTCCCGCGGTCCTCCGGATAAACCGGGAACCCACCCGAAAACGGAGGCTGCGAGAACGAATCGCCCACGTCGATGTACGTACTCATCGGCGTGCCGCTGTACAGCGTCTGGAACCAGCCAATGTTGGTCGAGGTCCGTCCGCCTTTCCACGGGATGCGATAGTAGGTGTAGCCCTTGAACGCATTCGGACGATCCGTTCCCAGTGGCCCGCTCGAGGAGCGTCCATTCGCGTCATACTGGAAGAAGGACTCGTCAAATGCGCGGCTGTTGTTCGGAGCGTTGCGGCCGCCGCCTCCATCCGCCAGATCCGTGCTGGTCAAGCCGGAGTAGTTGCCGCGCAGCTTGCTATAGGTGTAGGAGAACATCCCGAACCAGTTCTTGCTGGTCGCTTTGGTCAGGCGGAACTCCAATCCATCGTAGCTGCGTGCCGCTTTAATATTGCGCGGGCAACCAAGTGGCGCGATCGTCGGATCGGTGCACGTTTGTGAAAGATTGACTGCATTCGGTCCGAATCCAGGATTCACGATCAGGAAGGTCTCGCTGCCCGTGGAATCGAAGATCGCTGCATCTTCAATCGCTCGATCCAGACGTCGCCGATCCCAACGCGCTTCAAAGGCCAGCGTCTTGGTGATGGCATAGTCCGTCCCGAATACGCTTTCATGCTGCCGGTAGGGTTTCAGTCCCGGCATCACGCCCTCCGTGCCGCGGAAGTTCTGGTTCTCCAGGAATGTCAGCCCCGCGGGCGTCACCCCTCCCGCGAAGTTGGCGGTCCCGGTGCTTGGGCCCGGGCAGTACCGCTGGCCCGCACCAAATTTCACGTTGATGCTGGCCAGGTCCGCCGTGTCCAGACCGTAAAAGCAGTTCTGCCAGTACTGCCCGCCGAACGAACTGATGGCCAGGTTCAGCTTCATCAGATCGTTGTACACGCCGTAGCTGCCAAACACTTTCAAACGGCCGTCCCTGAACACATCCCAGGCCGCGCCGATGCGAGGCGCAATCTTGTCTCCCCACCCAAAGTTGATGGGCTTCGACGGAAAGCCTCCCGCTGTAGTTTCGCTGGGCAGAGATTCCTTCTCCACGCGCAAGCCCGCGTTGATGGTGAATCCCCGGCCAATCTGCCACGCATCCTGTGCGTAGAAACTATGGTTGAAGCTGGATGCTGTGCCGAACGAACCCAAGTCCTGCACATTGAGGTAGCCGTACAAGCCGGCGCAGATGGGAAGACCATTTTGCGCTTGCAGAGCTGCACAATTAGTGGTCCCAGTGTCGCCGCCCTGCGAAAAGAAATTGCCCTGCCCGACATACAACTGTACATTCGGGGCGTTCCAGTGCTGGAAGATGTCATTGAACACATGGTTCAACTGGTACCCGAATTTGAAGTTGTGGGTCCCCAGCAAACCACTCTTGAACCATGCCACATCCTGGTCGAACTGGTGATGCTTGTTCGCATTCCGAAGGGTGAAGGTCTGATCGGTCCCCGTCGAAAAAAATCCGGAGACTTGCTGCAGGGACTGGGGTAAGGGATTGCCGTGGTTGTCCAGCAGCGCCGTGGGAGGATTCCCGGGCACGACTCCCGCAGTCAGCCACGAGAACAACGAGCCCGTCGTCGGATAGCCGAAGTCATGATAGTTCTCGAAGAAATACCCAAAGCGCGTCGTGAGCACCAGTTTCGGCGTCGCCGCGAAATCGGCTCCCACGTTGATCGTCTGGTTCGGCGCGACATAACCGTACCCGTGTTGATAAAGGAAGAGCGGATTCGTCGATGAGGGGTTAAACAATCCGTTGGTTGAGTCGGCGACCGGCAGCACCGCGCCTGAGGCTCGCTGCAGCTGGTAGAGCCAGGAAGCGAACACCCGCAGCTTTTGCGTGACCGTTGCATCGACGCGCGCCGTGGTGAAATAGGTTTGCTGATCTGTGCTGAAGTTTTGGACTCCGGCGTTATTGTTCGCGCTTCCGAAATTGACCGATCGCCCCACCGAGGTGAACTTCGGATCCACGCCCAAATGAATCCAGAGCCGGTCCTTCAGGATGGGGCCGCCGATCGTAAAGTAAGGCTGTACGAAGCGATAACGGTCCGCGCGTTGCTGATAAGTCAGTGCCCTCGGATCTTGGCCGAGCGCTGCCACTCCATTATCGGTCGGGTCGTAATATAAAAAGGGACTGTTCTGGTTGGCATTCAGCGCATTCGCCGAATACTGCGCCCCGGCCGATCCGTGCCAGCTGTTGCTGCCGCGCTTCAGGATGACGTTGACCACGCCGCCCATCGCGCCGCCATGCTCCGCTTCAATCCCCGAGCTCTTCACTTCCACCTGGTTGATGAATTCAAAGGGAACATCCGTGTGCGAATAGCCGCCGATTACGTTCGCCGTATCCTGGCCTTCGACCAGGTAACGGTTCTCGCTATCGGCGCCGCCGGCTACTTGAAATCCAAATCCATTGCCATTCGACGTGCTGCCCGGCGAGCTTCCACCCACACCTGGACGCGAGAACGATCCCGCTCCCGTCCCCGCGATCGCGTTGTTGCCCATCAAAGGTTCATTGCGGGCAGCGGGCGCAAACTGAATAACCGACTGGAACGAAATTCCGTGTGGAACTTCCGCCACAATATCCGGCGTGATGTTGGTCACGGTGTGCGAAGCGGTGGTATCAATGAGCGGCGCTTACCCCGTCACTTCCACCACGGTACCGATCGAACCCACCTGCAGTTGCAGATCCAGGGTGGGGATTCGGCCCACCGCGATGTTGATCCCGTCCCGCTTCAGCAGCGTGAAGCCCGGCGCAGTTACGCGCATCGAGTACACCCCGGGGGGCAAGTTTGCGAAGCGGTAATAACCGCTGCTATCGGTATCCAATTTCTTGGAGCCCACCAGGGATGAGCCTGTGAGCTCAACCCCTGCGTTCGAAACCACCGCGCCCGTCGGATCTTTGACCGTGCCCTGCAACCCGCCCGTCGTCTCTTGCGCCAGGCCGACGGAAGCCGCCAGCAGAACTACGAAACAACATAGAATGGCGATCGAGCCGCCCAGCTTGCGCCCCATCACACTTTTCCTTGGCTGATTCATGCGATCCCTCTCCTTTACGGCGTAAACAGGCGCAGAGGGACTGGCCGTTTCCCCGCGGAAACCCAAATCTCACTCCACACTCTGTGTTCTTTGGAAGCCAGAGGGACGCGCTGTTTACTCGACCCCGTGATCAACAGCTTCTGTCCGCGACCCCAGACTTCTCTGGCTGTCTGCCTGTAATGCAAGGAAAGGTCCATTGATGACTGTCAATGTCTAGAAACGCAGCAGGGTACTTACGAGAAAACAACAAAACATTTCGAATCTGTGGCATGCAGTTTTACGGAGATTTCCCCAGTCCCCGAATTCCACTTTTCATAAAACCCGATGTACAAAACACGACATACAAACCCATTCAGAACCTGCATCACCATTGACTCCGAGGCGCGCAGCACAACAAAACAATTCGCCCTCGTGTAGCGCAAAATGGGCTACTGGCAAGAAAACTAGATCCTGGAAACAGGAGATTAAGTATCTAAAACGTACGGACTCTGTCTTTCTTCACTACGGAGATAGAGAGAAATAGAAGTTTCTCAGAATTGATCGATCCAGGTCCTCTCCGTGCCTCCGTGACTCCG
>QIAI01000344.1:6418-8627 GCA_003224995.1 Acidobacteriota bacterium | reverse complement strand
GAGAAACATCAGACCGTATTCGGTTCCAGTGCTGTGTTCCTCTTCTTTGGTGCCCGCAGCCAACTGCCCAACCTTGCCTTCTTCCTGAAAGACCTTCGCTTCCGAAGCGAATACAGGCTCGAGGAATTTTCCAAAATGGTCGCTTCCGCCCAGGCTGTGAGGCCATCCAAGCCAGCCGGCAAATATTGAGCAGAATGCCAAAATCATCAGCGGAACGGTCATTGACTTTGGCGATTCGTGGATGTGATGCTCCACTTCATGGCTCATTCGGGGATGCCCGTGAAAGGTCAAGTACATCAACCGGAACATGTAGAAGGCCGTCATCAATGCCGTTCCCCAACCAATCACCCACAGCCAGATGTAAGCTCCATGTTCGGATGTCCACGTCTGCCACAAAATTTCATCTTTGGAGAAGAATCCGGCAAAGGGCGGAATGCCGGCAATGGCGAGGGTCGCGATGAACATGGTGATATGGGTCGCGGGCGTGCGGTGCCCCAGGTCGCCCATATTGCGCATGTCCTGCTCGCCGCTCATGGCGTGAATCACCGAACCGGCGCCGAGAAACAGAAGCGCCTTAAAGAAAGCATGCGTGAACACGTGGAATACGCCTGCCCCAAACGCGCCTACGCCCAGCGCCAGGAACATGTAGCCGAGCTGCGAAACCGTGGAGTACGCGAGCACTCGCTTGATGTCGTTCTGTACCAGACCGATCGAGGCCGCGAAGATCGCGGTCAGTGCGCCCACGATGGCAACCGTTTTCATGGCTGTCGGGGCCAGCACGAAAATCGCGTTCGAGCGCGCCACCATGTAGACGCCGGCGGTCACCATGGTTGCCGCATGGATCAACGCGGAAACCGGAGTTGGACCTTCCATCGCATCGGGCAGCCAGACGTACAGCGGGAGTTGTGCAGACTTGCCGCATGCGCCCACAAACAGCAAGAGAGCTGCGGCAGTCAGAACCGGGTCGCCAATCGCGAAGTGTCCGCTGCGGGCCATCGCATTCACATCGATGAAGCGCACCGAACCCAGGTACCAGGCAATCGTGAACATCCCCAGCAGGAAACCGGCATCCCCGATCCGATTCACGATGAAAGCTTTGTTAGCGGCATCGCTCGCCGACTTGCGATGGAAGTAGAAACCGATCAACAGGTACGAACACAGACCCACGCCTTCCCACCAGATAGCCGAAGAAGCGGTAGTATCCGCCCTCGTGCGCCATGTAACCCGTGGAGTAGATGTGGATTAGCGTCCCGACTCCAGTCACAAAAAGCAGCCAGATGCTGGAGAGGGGATCGAGCAGGAATCCGACCTGCGCCTTGAAATCCGCGGGATAGCCGTCCTTGGTCGTATAAGTGAGATGGCCAGTGTCGCTGCCAAGCCAGGTGTACATCACCTTTTCAAAAGGCTGGCCGTTACCATAGGCATGCGTGTACTGCCAGACCGCGCCACACGACATCACGAAGGCGAGAGCGACTGCCCCTACGCACACGGCGCTCACGGTCTGCTTCTGCAGTTTCTTGCCGAAGAAGAACATGAGCATCGCGCCGATTGCCGGCAGCAGCGGAATCAGCCAGATGTTTTCGAGAAAGAACATGATTTTTACTAGTAGCTCTTAGCTTAAAGCCCCAGCTTCGGCACGACAGAAGCTGAAGGCTAAGAGCTAATAGCTAAAAGATGGCTTCACCACTTCAACAAATCCACTTCATCCACATTCACCGTCTCTTTATTTCTAAAGAAGGCGATCAAAATACCAAGCCCTACGGCAGCTTCGGCGGCGGCATCGGTGATCACAAAGATCGCGAATACTTGTCCGTGCAATCCCCACATGCGGGAAAAGGCCACCAAGTTCAGATTTACAGCATTCAGGATCAACTCAATGGACATCAACACGATCACCACATTCCGGCGCGTGAGCACACCAATGACTCCCAGCACGAACAGTGCTGCGGCCACGACCAGGTAGTGCAGGGTTGTGATTGGAACCATATGGCTCTCGGCTCTCGGCTTTCAGCTCTCAGCTCTCAGTAAAAATTGTTTGTTTCCGAAGTCCATTCTGTACTCTCGCAGGCGTTAGCTGACAGCTGATGGCTGACAGCTGAAAGCTCCGTTCAAATTCTTTTCTTCGCCATCACCACTGCTCCGATGATCGCGACCAACAGTAACAGGGACGCGATTTCGAAGGGAAACATGTAGTTGCTGTAGAGCATCT
>QIAI01000344.1:5625-6230 GCA_003224995.1 Acidobacteriota bacterium | reverse complement strand
CCACATAGAGGATGATTTGAACGCCTGCGACAAAGGGGGCGTACAGCATCAGGTACAAGCCGGCAACACTCAGCAGCGTAAGAATCAGTGCGAGCGCGGAATGTACGGGATTCTTGCGGGTAATGACCAGCACGCCGCTCAGGATCGCCACTCCTGAAAGGAAGTAGAAGAAAAACGTGGTGGCTACGGGTTGGGCCATGGTCTGCATATCAGATGTGCACCAGCCTCTGCACAAACTGCCAGATCTCCGTGCGCAAGCCCACGATTCCCGTGAGCATCAAAACTCCAATGCCCATGGGCAGCAGAACCTTCCATCCCACCTTCATCAGTTGATCGAAACGATAGCGCGGGAAGGTGCCGCGATACCAGATATACAGGTACATAAATATTGCGATTTTGGCGATGAACCAGTAGACATCCTGCACGCGGTCGCGAACGCCTGGAACCAGGAGGATCAGACCAACCAGGGCAAACACCGCGCCAAAAGCTCCCAGGCCGATCGTCTGAATGCGGAAGTAAGGATGCTTCGGCATGCGCATGGTGCTGTAGAAAGTCATGGCAGCCAGGCCGAAGAATGTCAGCGCAGGAACAAATGAAAAAGCCAG
>QIAI01000344.1:0-5578 GCA_003224995.1 Acidobacteriota bacterium | reverse complement strand
ACCGCGATCGCTGAAACCGAGATCATCGCGCCGTACTCTCCCAACATGAACAGCGACCAACGCAGCGCGCTATATTCGGAGTGAAAACCCGCCGTCAATTCCGATTCGGCTTCAGGCAAGTCGAAGGGCGCGCGGTTGGTTTCTGCGACCATGGCGACCGCAAAGATGAAGAAGGCAATCAGGCCCAAGGGAAAGAATTTGAACACGAACCAGACGTGTTGCGCATATTGCGCCTGCACAATCCCAATCATGCTTAAAGTGCCGGTGCCTTCTGGATTCAGGCTGGTCATCAGGACCGCCGATACAACCGCCAAGCCCATGGCAATCTCGTAAGAGACCATCTGCGCACTGGAACGCAACGCTCCGATCAGCGGGTAATGGGAATTTGAGGCCCAGCCCGCCATCACGATTCCGAGCACACCCAGCGAAGAAACGCCCAACATGAACAAAATCCCGATATTCATGTCCGTAATGGCATGGGTTGGGCCGAAGGGGACCACGCAGTAGACGCTGAACACCGCGAGAAGAATGAGAACCGGAGCGAGCAGGAAGACGAATCTGTCGGCGCCCTCGGGAACAATATCTTCCTTGAGCAGAGGCGAATCTGCATGTGCGCGAGGATCTTGCGCTCCAGCCAGTTCATGCACACAACGGCCAGCGAGACGCCGCCGAAAACCAGGAGTATATAAACCAGCGCCCAAAACATGCTGCCGTACTGGCCGGGCGTAACTTGGACACTCTTGTCCAGGTAAGAAGTGATGAAGCTGGGCATTAGCGATCCACCTCGCCCAGCACAATATCGAGAGTGCCAATCACAGCGATGACGTCGGCCACCAATTGTCCGCGGCACATCAGGTCAAGGGCCTGCAGGTTCACAAAAGAAGGGGGACGCACCCGAATCCGATAAGGCTGAGTCGATCCATCGCTGACGATAAAGTAGCCGAGTTCGCCCTTGGGCGCCTCGATGGAATGATAGATCTCTCCGACTGGCGGCTTCATGACCTTCGACACCTTAGCCATGATTGGGCCTTCCGGAATCCCGTCCACCGCCTGCTGGATAATCCGCAGGGACTGGCGCATTTCCGCCATGCGCACCAGATATCGATCGTAAGTATCGCCGTTCTGTCCGGTGGGGATTTCGAAATCGAATTGCTTATAGACCGCGTAGGGCTGGGCTTTGCGTAGATCCCATTTGACCCCACTGGCGCGGAGTACAGGTCCGGTCACACCCAGGGCGATGCAATCCTTCGCCGAGATCGTGCCAACGTTCTTCGTGCGCTCCACCCAGATTCGGTTAGTTGTCAGCAACTCTTCATACTCTTCGATCTTGGGCGCAACGAACGTAAGGAACTTCTTTACATCTTTTTCAAAACCTTCGTAGGTCTCGTACTGACAACCGCCGATGCGGAAGGCGTGGGTGGTGAGGCGCGCGCCGCAATATTTTTCGAAGATCTTGAGAATTTCCTCCCGATCGCGGAAGGTGTAGAAAAGCGGAGTCATCGCTCCAATATCGAGCGCATGTGTGCCCAGCCAGAGTTGATGGCTGGCCAGCCGGTTGAGCTCGGTGAGAATGACCCGAATGTAGTTCGCTCTGGGCGGCGCCTCGATGTTCAGCAGTTTTTCGACGGCTTCGCAATAGCCCAGCCCGTTCGACACCGCGGCAACGTAATCCATGCGGTCGACATACGGATTAAACATCGTGTAAGTGCGGTGCTCGGCGATTTTCTCCACCCCGCGGTGGAGATATCCGATCACGCACTCCAATCCCATTACCTTTTCGCCGTCCAGCCGCAGAATGACGCGCAGCACGCCATGGGTTGCGGGATGTTGCGGCCCCATGTTGAGGATGAGCTCGTTCGCATCGAGGAAAGTCTTCTTGCTTTCGTCGAGGTCGAGATGCGATACGGAGCTGGTCGGATCGGTCATTGGCCGCTCGGAATTCCCAGGTTGATTTGCACCCACTCGTCATCCTGCTGGATGATGCCGTAATCCTTGCGCAGGGGATACCCCTTCCAGCCGTCGGGCAAAAGAATGCGCCTAAGATCCGGATGGCCGTCGAACTGAATTCCGAACATGTCGAAGGCTTCACGCTCCAGCCAGTTCGCCGCGGCCCAAAGCGAAACTACCGAGGGGATGTGATCGCCATCGGCAATTTGCGTCTTCACGCGCACACGCTCGTTTCTGGCGAAAGAATAAAGAATCCACACAATGTCGAACTGCTTTTCGCGCTTGGGGTAATGGACCGCGGTGAGGTCAACGCAATAATCGAATTGATCTTCGTCGCGCAGCATTTGCAGAATTGTGGGGATAAGCGAACGATCGACCTCCAAATAATTCTGCCCCAAATAGGTGAGCGCCTGCAGTCCAGAACCAAATTGCTTGGTCAGCTTCTCCTGCAGGGGCGAAGTCCATGGCTGCGGCGTGGGTCCAGCAGGCTTGGCCGGTGCGGGCGGTTTGGGCGGAGCCGCACCCGCCGCCGGCGGCTTCTCAGCCGCAGGTTTGGCCGCGGAAGGCGGAGGCGTCACGGCGGAAGTCCCTCCCGCGAGCTTCTCCGGAGACGGCTTCTCTCCCTCAGGTTGCTGCGGCGGCGATTTCGTTTCGTCCGTCATAAATCAACAATCGATAATAAGCGGCTTACTTCTAACAGCTTGCAGTTTCCGCTGTCAAACGTCGCAGCCACACGCAGCGATACTCTGTTCGCGCAAGCGTTTTGTCGGGCAGCAGACTGCAAACTGACGCGACTCACACCCACTCCAGCGCGCCTTTCTGCCAGATCCAGATGTAGCCCACGATCAGGATGCCCAGGAAGATCAGCATCTCGAACAGTCCAAATAGGCCGAAGGCCTTAAACTTGACGGCCCAAGGGAAGAGAAAGATCGTCTCTACGTCGAAGACCACGAAAAGGATGGCGACAATATAATAGCGAACCGTGTAGCGGCCACGTGCCCGATCGACCGGATCAATGCCGCATTCATAAGGCAGAAGCTTTTCGCGCTGGGGATTATTCGGCCGAACCAGCCGGGTCAACAGCAGGGTGATTGGAATGAGAACTCCCACAACTGCGATAAAGATGAAGACTGGGACGTAATTTTGAGGCAATGTCTTCCTCGCGTAACGACTCTTTCCCGCGGGGAAAAACGGGAAGGGGAATATTAGCGCTGATGGGCTTTAGCAGCAAGAGAGAAGCGTCACAAAGCGAGGTACGCCGCGCCCGCGAACCCGATTCGCGACATGCTTGTTTATAATCGTTGTTTCCCACACCGCCTTCGAAGCCCCCGGGATCTTCGCGGCAACTGAACCGATAAAGGACCCATTGGCACTCGACGAGAACATTTACGAACTGCGCCGCGAAAAGCTGAAGCAGATTGAAGCCCTCGGTCAGCGGACGTATCCCAACCGCTACGACTACACCTATAACGTTGGGCAAATCCTTGCCACTTTTTCGGAGAAGACGGCGGAACAGCTGGACGCAAGCCGCGTACAGGTCCGCGTCGCCGGCCGCATTATGGCGAACCGGCTCATGGGCAAGGCAGGTTTTGCTCATCTGCAGCAGGATGGGCAAAGACTGCAGATCTATGTGAAGAAGGATGCCGTCGGGGAGGAGGGATTTGAGCTGTATCGCCTGCTCGACCTCGGTGATCACATTGGCGTAAGCGGATAGCTGTTCCGTACCCTGACCGGCGAACTCACCACTCATGTGGAGGAGATCACATTCCTTTCCAAGGACCTGCTGCCGCTTCCGGAAAAATGGCACGGGCTTACGGATGTGGAGTTGCGCTACAGGCAACGTTACGTCGATCTGATCATGAACCCGGAAGTGCGCGAAGTCTTTTTGAAGCGAAGCAAGCTGGTGCAGTCGTTCCGCCGTTTTATGGACTCTCATGGATTTATTGAAGTGGAAACGCCCATGATGCAGCCCATCGCAGGCGGCGCGGTCGCGAAACCTTTCAAGACGCATCACAATGCGTTGGATGTGGATCTTTTCCTGAGAATCGCTCCAGAGCTTTATCTGAAGCGTTTGACGGTGGGCGGATTCGATCGCGTGTACGAGATCAATCGCAACTTTCGTAACGAAGGACTGGGTTGGCGTTGGAATCCCGAATTCACCATGCTCGAGTTTTACCAGGCCTACGCGGATTTTCGCGACGTCATGAACTTGACGCAGAACTTGATCGAACAGGCCGCTAAAGATGTGAATGGAACCACGAAATCCAAGTGGGGCGAGGAAGAGATTGACTGGTCCGGTTCCAACTGGCGGCGGCTCACGATGCGCGAAGCTATCATTCAATTTTGGCCGGAAACGGCCGGAACCAAGCCGGAGATCAGTGCTTTCGGGTCCCGTGATTCCGTGCGCGGGCTGGTTGAAAGGTTAAGAGCCGCAGGCGCCGATATTGCCTTCGACCCCAACGAACCAACGGGCAAGACGATTGCCGGAGTGTTCGAAGCGGTTGCCGAGGAACACTTGCTGCAACCTACCATTGTGTACGAATTCCCGGTGGCGGTTTCCCCACTTTCCAAGAAAAAGGCAGACGAGCCCGACTGGGTGGAACGCTTCGAGATTTATGCTGGTCAGATGGAGTTGTCTAACGGCTTCAGCGAGCTCAACGACCCCGAGGATCAAAGGCAGCGTTTCGAGGAGCAATTGAAAGAACGCGCCCGCGGCGACGAAGAAGCCCATCAGATGGACGAGGACTACATTCGCGCGTTGTCTTACGGCATGCCTCCCACCGGTGGCGTAGGCGTTGGAGTAGATCGTTTGGCCATGCTCTTCACTAATTCGAAGACCATACGCGACGTCATCCTCTTTCCGGTTATGCGGCCTGAAAAGCAGGCACAAGCGGAACAGGCGGATGCAGCGGCAACGTAAGAGCGAACCCGCCACGCCTCGGTGATTTCGGTTTCAAAGCAACATCCGGATAGCGATTCCGCGTCTTTTCGTACAGACTTCCGTCTAATGGCTATGGGATTCGATTTTGATTCCGCGACCCGCCGCAAGCTCGGATACCAACTCATTGATCACATCGACGAGTACTACACTTCCCTGCTGGACCGGCCAGTCCAGCTTCCCACAGTGCAACGAACTTATGGAACTTTGGACAATCCACTGCCGGAACAGGGAGAAGATGCGGCTCGCGTCCTCGACGAAGTATTTCGCAACATGGTGGACCAGGGCTTCCATGTTCCCAGCGCGAACTATTTCGGGCTGATGAACCCGACGCCCACCTACATGGGCTTTCTCGGCGAAGCGCTCGTGGCGGCCCTGAACCCACAACTTGCGACCCTGGCGAGGTCGCAGCTGGCTTCGAAAATCGAAATGGAAACGGTGCGCTGGATCGCCGAGCGAGTCGGCTGGGGCGCAGGTTTCGGCGGGACCTTTACCAGTGGAGGGAACGAAGCAAATTTTAGCGGGCTGGCTCTGGCCCTGGCGAAGGCGTTCCCGAATGCAGTCGATGAAGGAGTGGCGTCAATCGATGGATCGCCGGTTCTCTACTCTTCCGCCGAATCCCACCATTCCCTCGACAAATCGGCCGGACTGCTCGGCATTGGTCGCAAGGCGCTCCGCCGCATTCCGGTCAAT
>QIAI01000343.1 GCA_003224995.1 Acidobacteriota bacterium | reverse complement strand
CGATGATGATGAGGGGCATGGAATCGGTCGTTGGTACTTGGTCGTTGGTCGTTGCTCGTCAGTCGTCGGCTATTGTGGTGGGTCCTTGGCTCTCGGCTTTCGGCTCTCGTCGTCGGCTACGACTTTTTTTTTGGTTTCGACAACCTGCCCAAGACCGCTAGCTCTTTCAAATACTCCTTGATCGGGCGCGCGGGCGTTCCCCAGAACACGATTCCCTTTCCGCGAATTACTTTGTTGCTGGGAATTCCACTTTGGGCTCCGAGGATGGCGCCGGTTTCGATGCGTACGTGATCCGCGATGCCTACTTGGCCGCCGATGATGACATTCTTCTCCACAACCGCGCTGCCAGAAAGCCCGGTTTGTGCGGCAATGACCACGTCTTCTCCAATGTCTACGTTGTGTCCGACGTGAACGAGATTATCGATTTTCGTTCCCCGCCGGATGCGGGTCACATCCAAGGCTCCGCGATCAAGTGTAGCGTTCGCGCCGATTTCGACGTCATCCTCGATTTCCAGCCGACCGATCTGCGGGAATTTTTCGTAACGACCGTTTTTGGGATCCCGCACGTATCCGAAACCGTCGCTTCCCAGCACGGCGCCCGCGTGGATGACGACTCGATCACCGAGCCGGGCGCCGGAATAAATGGTGACGTTGGGATAGAGGCGACAGTCTTTTCCCAAGACAACGCCGGAGCCCAGCACACAACCTGCGCCGATGACGGTTCGCTCGCCGATCTCGACGTTTTCGCGAATCACGGCCAGTTCTTCGATGCGGACGTGGTTGGAAAGTTTCGCGTCCGGATGAACGACCGCCGTGGGGTGCACAATTGCCGGGAGGGCCTGTCTGGAGTGCAACCATGCAGCCGCCCGGGCGAACGCGAGCCGCGGTTGGGCGGCAATCAGAAGCGGCTTTGAGTGGTTTCCGTGTGCAGCGAACGGACCGGCAATCACCGCGGTGGCCGCAGACTGCAAAGCCAGCGCAAGGTTCTTTTCGTCCTCGACAAAAACCAGATCGCCAGATTTTGCCGACCGCAGGGTGGCAACCCCGCTCACCAGAGCGTGCTCATCTCCAGTCAGGGTGGCGCCCACGAACTGCGCGACTTCTTTCAGCGCGCGCTGCATGGCTCTTGTATAGCAGCCGAGGGGCCAGAAAGGAAAGTTTCGCGCCGAGAGGCGCGTAGTCCGTACAATCGCAGGCATGCAAAGAAAGGTCTTCTGGCTGGTGGTGATCGCGCTTGAAATCGCGGCGTTCTGGTTGCCGTTCTGTATAGCTCTTAGGCTCATGCGGGACCCGAAGCCGGATGCAGTCGTGGAATCCCACCCTAACGTCGCAAAGAACTCGCCGTTAGGATGGGGCACCCGGCCTTGCAGATGCCAAAAGCGAACCTCAGGCGCTGAAGCGCAGACCTAATTTCAACCGCATAGCGGCACGACCGAGGTCGTGCCCTTCCCGATTCGCGCTCTATCTGCACTTTTTCCGCAGCCTATAAACCCGCTCAAATTTGGGCCGGATGTGGCACGGCTGAAGCCGTGCCCTTTCAAAACTTACTTACGAGACCAGCCCTAATACAACTTTATGAGACCAGGCCTAGTACAGCGGGGGCTGACAGGGCGGGCGCGTCTTCCAGCGGCGATGGACCCACAACCACTGATCGGGATAGTGACGGACGAAATCCTCAATGATTTTCGTGAAGAGCTGTGTATTGGCTCGAATGTCGGCCTCATTGTCGCCGGTGCGAATCAGCTTCACGGCGGGATCGAAACGCAAGCGGTAGCGGCGCAGGATCGGATCCCACAAGGTAAATCCCGGCAGAACGGCGGCGTCCGTGCGGAGGGCAATCCGGGCGAGGCCGCTGGCCGTGCAGGCCGGGATTCCGAAGAAACCCACAAAGATTCCTTCCGGCGGGGTCATGTTGGTATCCATGAGGATGCCCACGGTGGCGCCGGCTTTCATGGCGCGTAGCAGTTCGCGGACTGGATCGTCCTTGAGGATGGGGATATTGCCGTGCATGGTGCGATAGCGCCGGACCAGTGCATCTAGGTAGGGGTTGTCGAGGGGACGCATGACGAAGCGCAGCGGATGTCCGTACAGGGAATGCGAGAAAGCAGAAAGTTCCCAGCCTCCCAGGTGTCCGGTTAAAAAGAGCACGCCTTTGCCTCGTTCGGAGGCACGCTCAAAGTTCTCGAACCCGTCGTAGGTGACAATTTTGCTGACGTTGTCGCGGGTGTAGCGAGGGAACAAACAGATTTCCGCGAATTGCCGGCCCAGAGAGGTGAAGACTCCGCGAACAATTTTGCGTCGCTGGCGAGAACTCTTGTCGGGAAACGCCAGGGCAAGATTGCGCATGCCTACGCGGCGCAGTTTGCCATGAAGGAGATAAATCAGTTGACCCACCGCGATTCCCACGAGGCGCGCCAAGGGCCGTGGGAGAGCACCGATGGCCTTCACGACACACCAGGCCAGCGCGTACTCGAGTCGGAAACGCATCAGGACGAAGCGATGACCGTATCACCACGTAATTTTCTGTGTCAACGCAAGTGTGAGGACGAATGCGAGAAGCCGAACGAGGACGGGGGCGCTGGTGAGAGCGACAGGCGGGCCACCCGTCGCTCCACAGGCTTTGTCTAGTTCTGCTTTTCGGCGGCCTTGGGAGTCTCGGCCGGTTTCTCGGCAGGCTTGCCGGCGGATCTCTCATCGGCAGAAGCCTTCTTCGCCCACTTCGCGAGTGTGTCGAGGAAAGGAAACGCTCCCTTGGGAGCTTCGACCTTACCCGTCAAGGACGTCCGGAAAGGGACCATGCGGCCATAAAATTCGCGGGTGGCGTCCTTGTCCTGCTTGATGACCGCGCCCGCCAAGCTGATGCCTGCGAATACGCCACGGGCGCGGGAATAGGTCAAAACCTGCGCTCTCATCTTCCAGTCGGTATCGGCTGCCGCATGGCGACCGACGGGCCCCGCGGCCACGGACGCGTCCGCCCCCAACTTGAACTTGCTGGAGAGGAGTTTTTCAGCCCCATCCTTGTTCATGATCAGCATGACCAGGTCGATAGCCTGGCCGCCGATCTGGAATCCGATGCTGCCGCCGCTGGTGAAGAGAAATGCCGGCGCACTCCAACCGCTGGAGGTTCGGCAACTGGCCACTCCCCTGCCGTAATTGGCGGCAACGATGAAGCCTCACTTCAGCAAGGAGGGCACCACGGCCACGCATTCCGCAGAGCCCAAGACGTCTTCCGGAATGCCGGTGTCGGTAGTCGATTCAATCTCATTTAGAACCGTGGCGGCGGCCTGCACACGATCCTCGGCTTTGCTGTTATGTTTGTTTTCGTCGTCCGCAAACACCAGCGCAGGAAGGGTCAAAACCAACAGGAGCAGGAGCGTCTTTTTCATCATGCCTCAGCTTTTTTTTCAGAATTGGTGAGGCGCTGATTTTAAAGGATAGGGATGCCGTGCGTATAGCGAACGCTGTCTGGCGAGCGGGCAGAATTGAAGTGACTTGTACTCAATGAGTTAACAGTGAAGGGTGAAGGGTGGAGGGGCAAAAAAATTCGGGGCTGACAGTGGCGACCCTAATCTCCACTCCCAACCCCGTCTCCCAGGTTCTGTGGTAGGTGAACCGAGTATGCGGTACATCCATTTCACCCACAAGATTACCGGGGACACTGTCCCCAAGTAACCATGGTGCCGATCTATTTCGCGGTGACCAGCGAATGCGTGATGGCGTGAACCGACAAAGCGATACGGTTCTGCACGCCGACTTTACGCATTAATTTGGCGACATGCGCTTTGACCGTACGCTCTTCAATACCCAGGGCAGCGCCAATCTCCTTGTTGGAGCGGCCGGCGACGAGCATCTCGAGAACTTCCTTTTCGCGGTCAGTGAAGGTCACCCGGCCGGCGGGAAAAATGCGTCCCGGGGAAGAACTGACTCGCTCGATGAACATGGACAACACGCGCCGGGGAGCCCAAACCGAGCCCTGATTCACGATGCGGATGGCCTGCACGAATTCTGCCGGGGTGGCAGCTTCGTCGACGTATCCTTTCGCACCGGAAGCAATGGCCTTCAGAATGGTCTCTTCATCGATGCCGGAACCGGTCACGATGATGCGCAGGTCGGGGCGAGCCGCTTTCAGGCTGGCCATCACGTCGAACAAGTTCTGGCCGGCACGGCTGCCCAGCAGGACCAGATCGATCCCCTGCAGAGCGCTAATGTCGGTCAAAGTGGCGGACACGAGCTCGAAGTCCGACTCGGAATCAAACAGGGCCCGGAAGCCCACGAACCGCAGCGGGTCGCTCTCGACTACGGCAAGACGGATGAGAGGCTTTTTGGCCATTGCAGCTTTCATAGCAAGGTCCTTGTTAGGATGAACTGGACACAGCATAGCTGCAATGACGCGCCCTGCAAAGGGTCCGTAACAAAAGGGAAATTACGGGAGTAACATTGGTACACGCCCAAAAAGACGGTAGGAGAGCATGAATATTCGGAAAATGGCCCTATTCCTCTCGATACTTCTGGTGGCGGCAACCGGGGTGTTCGCCTTGGTTCCTCCACAGACCGAAACCGCCCCGCAAGCCTCGGCTGGGGGACAAACCAGCTACCAACCCAAATTCGCCGGAGATCCGGCGCGGTCGGATGCAGAGTCCGGCGCACTGGGCTACATGCGAGTCGTCATCCGCGCGCAAAAGCTTTACAACAAGAAACACGATCAATATGCCACCTCGCTGATGGATCTGGTGAACACAGGCTCGTTCACGCGCCGCATGGCAAAGACCACCGAGCGCGGGGAGTATAACGTCGGCTTCAAGGGAAAAAAAGATAGCTACACGCTCACGATGACCCCGAAGAATCTCGATCCCGAACACCGCTCGTTCTACGCGGACGAGGATGGCGTGATTCACGGCGATGAGACCAAGGCTGCGGACGCCAGTTCGCCGAAAGTGAAGTAGGGCAGGCTCTCGGGCTTTCGGCTCTTGCAGGTTGTTGAGAAAATCCGATTTCTATTTTGTTTTGAAAGGCTCGGCTTCCGCCGAGCCAACCATGACTTTTTCGTCTGGCTCAGCGATGCTAACGCGTCGACGATATTGAAGCTATGGATGGTTGGTGTTTTGCGGATATTCGCCATCAATGGACCTAACCCCTTCTTACCTCGGTTAGGTGGACGAAACACGGATTGCCACTTAAATTTTTCCACATGGAGATTTTGACGATTCGGTTCAGACCCACCGAGGAAGACGGCTTGAATGCCATGGTGCTACATCGATGCCGAGCTGGGGCATGTTCTTGTTTGTCTTGTTGCTTGCGCTACTCTTCCTTGTGGGCATTTATCTGATAAACCACAATTTTCCCGTGGCCGGATGGGTTTGGCTTGGGATGTCGGCTGTGATTGGAATTGCGGTTTACGAAGTTCCTCGAATTCAGGTTAAGCGCAGCCTCAGAAGCAGTCCATCAGCGCAGGGAGAAATTGTCTTGGCGCTCGACGACGAAGACACGGTCGCAACTTTCCCGACGGGCGAATCGCGTTTGAATTGGCGAGCTTATACCAAGTACAAGGAAACCGGGTCGATGTTTCCGCTGTTTTTTTCTCCATATCGGTATATGTCGATTCCGAAAAGGGCGATGACACCACAACAGGTTGAAACCCTACGCGCCTTGGTGAAGGCCCGAATCGCTCGATAGTTTTCCCGCTCAGCGCAGGAGTTACTCGCATACTTTCGGCTAAGCACCCATCCCTGCGTACGCTGAAGGATAGTTACGGTACGACGGCGACGAAGATGAAGGCGGCGAAGACGGTGAGGTGGACGATGCCTTGCAGAACTGTTGTACGGCCGGTGCCGAGAGTAATCACCGAGAGCAGCAGCGTCAAGGCCAGCAGGATTTCTTCCTTCACGTCGAGACCGAGGGCCAGCGGCTTATGGAGGATGAGCGAAGTGGCGGCCACGGCGGGAATCGTCAGGCCGATGCTGGCCAATGCCGAGCCCAGCGCCAGGTTCAGGCTAGTTTGCAGGCGGTTGACGCGAGCTGCGCGGAACGCGGCCAGTCCCTCCGGAAGCAGGACCAGAGCGGCAATGACGATGCCCACAACAGGTTTGGGAGCCCCGAGGGTTGCAATGCCGGTCTCCAGAGCGG
>QIAI01000342.1 GCA_003224995.1 Acidobacteriota bacterium | reverse complement strand
AGGCTTAATTAGCCCGGAGATGGGGGAATCGCCGCTCTTGCAATAAGCTCCGATCGATTTCTCTTCGATGGTCGTCAATCCTCCCTCAGCGTTTCCGGGCGCAAAACTGGCGTGTCCCATCTGCTTGTAATATCGGGCTGCTTTCTCGACGGAGCTTTTCAACTCACGGCCAAGCGCAGGGGTGACCGCGCGCGCCGCCATAACGTTTTCGAGACCGATCATTTCGCCCGTCTCTTCGAAAATCGTGGCCGCACCTTGATTCACCAGCATGTCGAAAGCGCGTCCGACAGCGGGATTGGCGGAGATTCCACTGGTCGCATCCGATCCGCCGCACACAGTTCCGACCACTAATTCATTAGCGCGCAGCGGAGCTCGCGGCACCTTGGCGATTTGCTGTAGGGCCTGTTCTACCCACGCCTTGCCGGCGTCAATGGATTTTCTTGTTCCCCCCGTTTGCTGAATGACTACCGTTGCGGTGGGCCGCCCGGACTTCGCGATGTTCTCTGCGAGACGAGGCCGATTGAAGCTCTCGCAGCCCAGCGACAGCAACAACGCGCCGCCTACATTGGGATGAGTACAGAGCTGATAGCCGATGAGGTGAACCGGCTGGCCACGGAAAGAATCCACGATCTCGCGTGCCACGTGGTGAGCGCATTCCATGAGATAGGCGACAACGATACAGTTGCGGATTCCTTTTCGGCCATCGGAACGAAGAAAGCCTTGGACGGCGAGAGAACTAAGGGACGAAGACATTGTTTTGATCCAAAGTATAGGTAGCGATGTAATCACTCTTGAGGTTATGCAGATGAATGTGGGCTCCGGCGGGAATCATTTCTTTGGCAGAGCCAATGGGGACTCCACACTTGAATACCTTTTCGCCTGGCTGGATGTATCGAACCGCGACCTTGTGGCCGATAGCGATGTGTTGCGTGAATACGATTTCATGTCCATCAATGAAGTCGCGATCGCCGGGACTGACGGGCTTTACGACTATGAGCACATTGTCGTCGCGATGAATGCGCAGCAGCTTCTGCGATTTTCCTTCCGTTTGCATCAGAACTTTCCGTGGCGCAAGTAAGCTTGAAGCGAGTCGATACCCTGAAGTAATTGAGATCGCCCGTCGTTGACGGGTGCATTTCGTATCCATAGAATACGACATCTCTACACGTATCACGAAACGAGGCATCGGTCGGGTGCGTGCATGGTTGTGAATGGCTAGAGACGAATTTTGAAGATGTCCCCTGAGCATCGTCGTGTCCGAGTCATCGATTCCCATACTGGTGGGGAACCGACCCGCTTTGTGTTGGCGGGAGGTCCGGACCTGGGAGTGGGTCCGTTGCCCGAGCGTGTGGAGCGATTCCGCGCTCAATACGACACGTTTCGCTCGGCTGTAGTCAATGAACCTCGAGGATCCGATGTTGTCGTGGGGGCACTGCTCTGCGAGCCCGTGGAGCGGACTTGCGTCGCTGGTGTCATCTTCTTTAATAACGTTGGATATCTCGGGATGTGCGGACACGGCACCATCGGGGTGGTGGCGACTCTCGCCTATCTAGGACGGCTCGGTCCCGGCGAGCACCGGATTGAAACCCCAGTTGGAGTTGTCGGCGCCATTCTGCATGAAAACGGAGAGGTGACGGTCCACAACATTGCAAGTTATCGAAAAGCCGCCGCTGTGCCGGTCGACGTTCCGGGTTACGGCACGGTGCGCGGGGATGTGGCATGGGGCGGAAACTGGTTCTTCCTGGTTCGAGATCACAGCATGGAGTTGTGTCTGGAAAGAGTGGAACAATTAACCGCATTTACATGGGCGATCCGACAGGCACTGCACGCGCATGGGATTACCGGAGACGCAGGCAAAGAGATCGACCATGTGGAGTTGTTTGGTCCCTCGGAAAAAGCAGACAGCCGAAATTTCGTTCTCTGTCCGGGCAAAGCTTATGATCGCTCGCCGTGCGGTACCGGGACCAGCGCCAAGCTTGCCTGCCTCTACGCCGATGGCAAGCTTAGGGAAGGTCAGGTCTGGACGCAGGAAAGCATCGTCGGAAGCGTTTTCAAAGGAAGTATCGTGATACGGGGAGATCAGGTTTATCTGAGCATCACCGGCTCCGCTTTTGTGAACGCGGAAGCCGACCTTGTGCTCGATCCAGCCGATCCATTTTGTATGGGAATCCGGGAATGAGCGACGATGGGTATGAGGTTGCGATTGTTGGGGCGGGTATTGTTGGGGCTGCGTGTGCGGACGAATTCGCCCGTCGCGGATTGCGCGTCATCCTCATCGACCGGGAGGCAGTTGGTTCCGGCGCAACTGCTGCCGGGATGGGCCACATCGTGGTCATGGACGATTCCGACGCGCAATTTGCTTTAACGCATTACTCGCAGCGGCTCTGGCAATCGTTGCGGCCGGAACTACCCGAAGATGTCGAATACGATCAATGCGGCACAATATGGGTTGCCGCGGATGAAGAGGAAATGGCAGAGGTGCGGCGCAAGGCGGATTACTACAGCGAACGGAACCTAGTGACAGACGTTCTCGATGAAGCCCAACTGAAAACGCTCGAGCCTAATCTGCGGCCGGCACTGGCGGGCGGACTTCTGGTTCCCGACGATGGAGTCCTATATCCTCCATGTGCTGCCCGAGTACTCGCCGAAAGAGCGCAGCAGCACGGAGCCAAATTGCAGCTCGGGTGCGCTGTCGAGCGCATGGAACAGGGCTGCGTTCAAATGAGTGATGGGCACGAGATTCGGGCTGAGTTTCTGGTGAATGCCGCCGGGGCAGTCGCACCCGCCCTAACTCCGGGGCTTGAGGTCAAGAAGCGCAAAGGCCATCTCGTGATCACAGATCGCTACCCGAAATTCCTGCGACATCAACTGGTGGAGTTGGGCTACCTCAAGAATGCGCACGCAGTAACCGCTGACTCAGTTGCATTCAATGTGCAACCGCGTCGAACTGGACAGATTCTTATTGGATCTTCACGGCAATACGGCGCGGAAGATAAAGAGGTGGATCACGACATTCTGTCTCGCATGTTGCAGCGCTCGCAGGAATACATGCCTGCCTTAGGAAGCATGTCCGCAATGCGTACCTGGACCGGCTTTCGGGCAGCGACTCCCGACAAGTTGCCGTTGATCGGGCCCTGGCCAGGCGACAAGTCGCTGTTCCTCGCCACCGGTCATGAGGGCTTGGGGATTACTACCTCGCTCGGGACGGCTCGCATTTTGGTCGACCAGATCACCGGGGCACAGCCTGAGATTCCAATTGAACCGTACCTGCCTTCGCGCAATGCCAAGGAACAGGTGCATGCCTGAGCGCGTTACGGTCACGGTGAATGGCGCGCGGGTCGATGTAGCGTGCGGCTCGACCGTG
The DNA here is from genome assembly GCA_003224995.1 of Acidobacteriota bacterium. GTDB lineage: Bacteria > Acidobacteriota > Terriglobia > Terriglobales > Acidobacteriaceae > Gp1-AA133. The sequence goes on along the minus strand of QIAI01000342.1, from coordinate 2,210 downwards.
GCAGTTGCGATGATTCTTGCCGGGCAGCCTTGCAGAGCATCGGTCAACGGTGAGTCTCGCGGTCCACTCTGCGCAATGGGGATTTGCTTTGAGTGTTGTGTAGCCATCAACGGAGTCCCGCATCGCCGAAGCTGTCAGGTCTTTTGCGAGAACGGGATGGAAGTGAGGACGGATGGCTAAATTTGATCGCGCACGATTCGACGTCCTTGTTATTGGCGGCGGTCCAGCGGGACTGGCTGCAGCGTCACGAGCCGGCCAACATGGGGCCACCGTCGGCATCGTCGATGACAATCCAAAGTTGGGTGGTCAGATCTGGCGCGCAACCTGCGAACAGGAACACCCCCAGACAGCGCGTTGGTCGGAACAACTGCGGCGGGCGAACGTCACCGTGTTCGCGGGCACACGAGTTCTTCATCAGATCGAACCCGGTGTGTTGTTGGCGGAACAAATGCAGTCAGCACACGAGTTGCGCTACGACAAGTTGGTGTTAGCGACTGGCGCGCGCGAGCGCTTTCTCCCCTTCCCGGGATGGACTCTGCCCAATGTATTCGGAGCAGGCGGATTACAGGCGATGGTGAAATGCGGTTTACCCGTGATTGGGAAGCGAGTGCTCGTGGCCGGCAGCGGACCTCTACTGCTCGCGGTTGCCGCATACCTACGAAACTGTGGCGCGAGAATCCTGATGATCTGCGAGCAAACCTCTGCGCGTGCGCTGGCACAATTCGGCCTGTCCTTGTGGCGCGAACCTGCCAAGCTGGCACAAGCGTTCCGGCTCAAAAAGGACCTGGCAGGGATTCCGTTTGCGACCCGAAGTTGGCCAGTCGAAGCACATGGCAGCGAAGCATTGGAAAGCGTGGCAATTTCACGGGGCGGCAAGGGGGAGGCCATCGCCTGCGATTATCTCGCGTGTGGATTTCACCTGATTCCCAATACAGAATTGGCGGCTTTGCTGGGCTGCACAATCGAAAACGGATATGTGTCGGTCAGCGATCTGCAGGAGACTTCTGTCCCGGGAGTGTTTTGTGCCGGAGAACCCACGGGTATCGGTGGAGTTGAGCTGGCGTTGATCGAAGGACAGATCGCCGGTCTCGTTGCTGCAGGTCAGATCGCCGATGCTCGCCAACTCTCCCGCCAACGAAGGAAAGCGCTCTGCTTTGCGCGAGGTCTCGAGCAAACATTCAAGCTGAATCCGGAATTACAAAAGCTTGCAAAAGCAGAGACGATCGTCTGCCGCTGCGAAGATGTAACCTATTCGCGTCTTCGCCCATACCACTCATGGACCGCAGCGAAGCTGCAGACTCGCTGTGGTATGGGAGCTTGCCAAGGTCGCGTGTGCGGACCCGCTACCCAATTCTTATTCAAATGGAACCCCGATTCGGTGAGACCGCCAATCTTTCCAGCTCGCGTTGAAAGCCTGGCTTTAAGAGCCACTGCAGCAACCAATTCATAGGAGAACATTGATGAAGTGGAAAGGTGTGATGCCTGCGATTACCACCTGCTTCACTGCCGACTTCCACGTGGATCACGGTTTCATGACGCAACATTGCCGATGGATCCTCGATAACGGCTGTTCCGGAATCGTCGCCCTCGGTTCACTTGGGGAAGGGGCCGCCTTGTCGTTCCAGGAGAAACTGGAAATCCTGCGTACTTGCGTTAAGGCTGTGGACGGGCGCGCTCCAGTGGTTGCGGCCGTTTCGGCGCTCACCACTTCGGAAGCAGTTACACTTGCGAAGGCTGCCGGAGATCAGGGCTGCAGCGGCTTGATGGTCTTGCCTCCCTACGTCTATCAAGGCGACTGGAGAGAAATGAAGGCCCACGTCGCCGCCGTATTCGGTTCGACGCCGTTGTCCTGCATGCTTTATAACAATCCAGTTGCGTACGGTACCGATTTCCTTCCTGAGCACATTCGAGAGCTCGCTATGGAGCATGAAAACCTCGGTGCCATCAAGGAGTCGAGCACCGATGTGCGCCGGGTCTCGGCAATTCGCGCCTTGGTGGACCGAAGGCTTGAGATTTTTGTTGGCGTGGATGATGCCGTACTGGAAGCGATCGGGGTTGGCGCGACAGGCTGGATTGCCGGACTAGCCAATGCCTTGCCTCGCGAGTCGGTCGATTTGTGGAATCACGGCATCAACGGCGATCGCGAAAAAGCATTTGATCTTTATCGGTGGTTCTTGCCCTTGCTGCGAATGGATACTGTGCCTCACTTC
>QIAI01000341.1 GCA_003224995.1 Acidobacteriota bacterium | reverse complement strand
GGTGGAACCGCATCTCTATTTCCAAGTGACGACAATCCTCTGAGCCCGCACGAGCGCAAGATCCTGGCCCTGCTCAAGGCGGACGAAGCCACCCAGATCGACGAAATCGTAGAGCGGCTGGAAGCCGACATGTCGTCTTCCGAGATATTCGCCGCCCTGTTCGAACTGGAACTCGCCGCGAAAATAAGGCAGTTGCCGGGAAAGAATTTTGTGAAGAGCTTTTGAGCTGCTATCAGCTTTCAGCTATCAGCTCTCAGCGAGATTGACATGCAGGACTTCAAACAGCTGAAGGTTTGGCATAAGGCGCATTTCCTTACGCTTGATGTTTATAAGTCGACCCAAAACTTTCCGCGTGAAGAAACGTATGGTTTGACCAGCCAGATTCGACGTGCTGCGGCTTCAATTGGCGCCAACATTGCCGAGGGCTGCTGCAGGAAGGGCGATGCTGAGCTGGGCAGATTTCTTCAGATCGCGATGGGTTCAGCCAGCGAAGTCGAGTATCACTGTTTGTTGGCACGTGACTTGGAGCTCCTGCAACCAGCTGATTACGGGCGACTAGCCGGAGAAACAATTGAGGTAAAGAGGATGCTGGCATCGCTGATTCGAAAGCTGAGAGCTGACAGCTGAGAGCTGATAGCTTACAGCTCGAGGCTCGTAGCTTTTTCCCGTAACTTGTCGCCGTCGGCAGCTTCGTGCTAGCTTCAAAACCAGAAAAACATCAATCGAGGAAACATTGTCTAAAGGTTTAGTCATCGTCGAGTCGCCCGCCAAGGCGAAAACCATTCAGAAATATCTTGGCAAAGGCTTCACCGTCGAAGCCTCGCTGGGACACGTGAAGGACCTGCCCAAGAGCACGCTGGGCGTGGATATCGAAAACGAATTCGATACCGAGTACATCGTCATCCCCGGCAAAGAGAAAATACTTATCAAGCTGAAGAAGCTCGCCGAGTCGGCGGACCACATCTTCCTGGCCCCTGACCCGGATCGCGAAGGCGAGGCCATCGCGGCCCACCTGGCCGACGAACTGGATAACGATGGCGCCAAGAAAAAGAAGGCGGCCAAGAAGAGTAAGAGTAAAGATAAGGATAAAGGTAAAGAGAAAAATGGCGACGTGCCCCGCATCCAGCGGGTGACCTTTAACGAGATCACGCAGCGGGCGGTTCGCGAAGCTTTCGAGCATCCTCGCCAGATTGATCAGAACCTGGTCGACGCCCAACAGGCGCGCCGGGTGCTCGATCGCCTGGTCGGCTACCAGGTCTCGCCCCTGCTCTGGGACAAGGTCCGCCGTGGGCTTTCCGCCGGACGCGTGCAGACCGTCGCCCTCCGCCTGATCGTCGAGCGCGAACGCGAAATCAAGGCTTTCGAAAAGAAAGAGTACTGGACCATCGACGCGCATCTCGCCGCTCCCAAGCCGCCTGCCTTCGACGCCCGCTTCGTCGGCAAGGGAGAAGAAAAGATAGAGGTCGGCAATGGCGAAGACGCCGAGAAAATTCGCGCCTTCGTCGAGAAAGCGGATTGGCTGGTCCGTTCGGTCGATCGCAAAGAGCGTCGCCGCAACGCTGCTCCGCCGTTCACCACCAGCAAACTTCAGCAGGACTCCGCCCGCAAGCTGCGATTCAGCGTGAAGCGCACCATGATGATCGCCCAGCGCCTGTATGAAGGTGTGGAACTCGGCGAAGAAGGTTTGGTCGGTCTCATTACTTATATGCGTACCGATTCGACCCGCGTTTCCAACGAGGCGCTCACCGAAGTTCGCGAAATGGTTGGGAAGGAATACGGCCCGCAATATCTCCCCGAGCAGCCCAACACTTTCAAGTCAAGAAAAGGCGCGCAGGAAGGTCACGAAGCCATACGTCCCACCTCGGTCGCGCATACTCCCGACTCGGTGAAACAGTACCTGAAGGAAGACGAATTCAAGGTCTACAAGCTGATCTGGCAACGCTTCGTGGCCTCGCAGATCAACCCCGCCGTCTTCGATCAGACCACGGTCGATATCGACGCCAAGCAGGGAAACGAAAGCTACTGGTTCCGCGTGACCGGTTCCGTCCTCAAGTTCGACGGTTTCCTGAAAGTCTACGAAGAATCCAAGGAAGGTAAGGACGAGGAAGACGAGGAACTAAAACACAAGCTGCCGCCGCTCGAGCCTGGTCAGAAATTGACGCTGCGCGAAGTCAAGCCGGAGCAGCACTTCACCGAGCCGCCGCCGCGCTACAACGAAGCGTCGCTGGTGAAGGAACTGGAAGAACGCGGCATCGGCCGTCCGTCCACCTACGCCACCATCCTGACCACGATTCAGGAGCGCCAGTACGTCACCAAGCTGGGCGGGAAGTTTGCGCCTACGGAAATCGGATTGGTCGTGACCGATCTTCTGGTGGAAAACTTCCGCGATATTTTCGACGTGGCCTACACCGCTCGCCTGGAAGAAGAACTCGACGAAGTCGAAGACGGTAAGGAGAAGTGGACCGACGCCCTCGCCGATTTCTACAAAAAGTTTCAGAAGGACCTCAAATACGCTGAGAAGCACATGGAGAACATCAAGCGTATGGAGAAGCCCACAGACGAGAAGTGTGAGCGTTGCGGCTCACCCCTCGTCATCAAGTGGGGCAAGCACGGTTCCTTCTACGCCTGCAGTTCTTACGATAAAGAGAATCCGGAGAGCTGCACCTTCACCAAGGAAAATCCCATCAACCTGCCCGATCTCGATTCGGCCGACGTGCAGGAGACGGCGCAGGAAGAGTATTGCGAGAACTGCGGCCGCGTGATGGTTCTCAAGCGCGGACGTTTTGGCCAGTTCATGGCCTGCACCGGGTATCCCGACTGCAAGACCACGCGGCGACTCGATCAGGGCAAACGCGTTCCCGATATCCCGCTCGACGAGCCCTGCCCGAAATGCGGACGCAATCTGATGATCCGCCACGGGCGCTACGGCGAGTTCACCGCCTGCTCCGGTTACCCGGATTGCAAGTTCGTGAAGCAGAACTTCATCGGAGTGAAGTGCTCCTTATGTAAAGACGGCGACCTGGTCGAGAAGAAGGCTCGCAAGGGGAACACGTTCTACGGGTGCTCGAATTATCCGAAGTGCAAGTTCACCTCGGCCAACAAACCCATCGCGGAGAAGTGCCCCACTTGCGGCAGCGAATTCTTGGTCGAAAAGAACCTGAAAGCCGGACCCGTGATCGCTTGTCCGAACAAGGAATGCGATTTCGAGCGGCCGGCGCCCGCACCGGTTGCCGGAGCTGCAGAAGCCGGCGCGTAACCAGCCAGCGGAGCGCCGCCAGTGAGCGCAGTCAGTGGAGCGCACCCAGTGGAGCGACAGGCGTCCTCGCCCGTCAGGCTGCGAATACTCCTCTCTTTAGCGCTTGCCGACATCTAACCTCCCAGCCGTTCAATCCCAAAAATTCTCGGAGGTTTCCCCATGGCGCAACCCACGTATGCCGATGCCGAACTGATTCTCAAACTCTACGACGCCCGTCGCGAGGCGGAAATTCGCAAAGCACGCCAATGGTGGACGGGCACCTTCTGGCCAGAGAGCGCCGACGACATCGTCAAAGTGATGCGCTCGTTGGGCTCACCCGAAAATGCCTGGCTGCGCCAGGTGCTGGGCTACTGGAGCATGGCGAGCTCGTTCGTCAGTCACGGCGTGCTCAACGAAGATCTTTTCTTCGAGCCCAGCTTCAGCGGAGAAATGTTCTTCATCTACGCCAAGGTCGAGCCTTTCCTGAAGGAGTTGCGCGAGAAGCTCCAGAACCCCATGCTCCTGGCGAACATCGAAAAACTCGTGCACTCCCAAAAGGGCCAGGAGCGCTACAAAGTGATTTCGAACAATGTCGAAAACTTGCGCAAGGCCCGCGTTGAAAGCATGGCGAAAGCCGTCTAGCAGCACGCTAGAATCTTAAACCGCAGAGGACGCAGAGAACTCGCAGAGACGCACAAACTTCGCAGAGACGCGGAGGATTCGCAGACAGACCTAGGATTTGGAGAAGACGCAAACAAAGAACTCTTAACCGCAAGGTAGCGTGAGAGAGCTCCTGACCGTTTAAAATTCTTCAATATTCCACTGGGCTAGTTTTTCTTCTTCGCGCGCTCTGCGGATTTTCTCCGCGCTCTCTGCGGTTTAAGATGTTCTAGATTACAACTCGTATAGGCGCTGCCTGCCGCATTTACGAAATGTATTCCCGGATGTATTCGTCCTTCGTGGTGACCAGGTCGTGCAGTTCACCGTCGAAGATGACCTTACCCTCGCGCAGGATCAGGAATGTCATCGGAACTTCTACGCGACCGCCCCGCGCGACCGGTTGCATGTGGTTGCTCTTCGGATCGAAGCAGTGCGTGGCCATGGTGAAGGCATCCTGCAGCCGGTGCGTGACCAGCAGGGAACTCGTCTTGTATACGTCACGCTGCTTCACAATCAATTCCACAATCGTCGTCGAGGTGACCGGATCCAATCCGCCGGTAGGCGAATCGTACAGCAAAGTTTCCGGTTGCGTGATGATGGCGCGCGCAATCGCTACCCGGCGCCGCATGCCGCCGGAGAGCTCTGCCGGGAACATGTCCACCGTATGCTCCAATTCCACGAAGCGCAGCACCTCACGTACTCGCCGGTCGATTTCATCTTGCGAGACTCCCTCCTCCATCAAGCGATAGCCCACATTATCGCGAACCCTCAACGAATCAAATAGTGCACTCTCCTGAAATACAATTCCGACCTTGCGCCGCAGCTCGAAAAGATCTTCCTCCCGCATCTGCGTGACATCCTGGCCCAGCGTGTAGATGTGCCCTCGGTCAGGTCGCAACAGTCCCAGCGCCATTTTCAGAATGAGGCTCTTGCCTGATCCGGCCACGCCAAACAGAGCTTTGCTCTCGCCGCGAGGCAGGCGGAAGGAAATGCCCTTCAGCACGGCATTGTCTTCAAACGCAATGGCGACGTCGTCAAACACAATAACGTCTTGCGCTTGATCCTCCATCGTCGTCGTTGGCGCCGCTACCGGCAGGGAAGGCGTTACCATGCGCTCAAGATCCGAGAAGCACCATGAGGAAGCGGGTCACGAATACGTCGACCAGGTTCCGCCTTTGGTGGAAAGGCCGTAATAGCAGCCGACCGTCGCTACGATGAAGCCGAACACCAGGGGCTTCATCAGTCCCATGAACACGTCGGAGAACACCAGGGTCTGCCACGCGTTGCTCCAGTACTCGTGAGCATCCATTCCGAGCAGGATGCTGGCCACGATGCTTCCCCCCAGCAGTCCCATGAAGTCACCCAGGATCGTCAGAAAGAACAGCATGACGACGGTCGCGACCACCCGCGGAGTCACCAGCTTTTTCATGGGGTCGGTCCCCAGGGCGCGCATCGCATCGATCTGCTCGGTCACGATCATCGAACCCAGTTCACTGGCCATTCCGGAAGAGTTACGGCCCGCCACCACCAGACCGGCAAGCACCGGGCCCAGCTCGCGAACGATGCCGATCGAGACCAACTGCCCGATTACCGTCGTTGCCCCGAACCGGCTCAGCGTGGTCGCGCTGTTGAGCGCCAGGGCGGCGCCTGTAAAAAATACCGAGGCCAGCACGATGGGCAGAGATCCGAACCCGATCAAGTCCATTTGCTGAATGACGTCCGCCCAATACCGCGGCTGGCGGAACAGGTTCACCACGGATTGGGCAGCCAGGATCGAATATTCCTGGATGGATTGAATCTTCTTTTTCGCGAATTCGCTCGGTGAGATGAATTCGATGCCGCTAAGGAAATCTCCGGCTGCCATGCCTAGCTCCGTTCGGACTTAACCGAACTATAGCAGAGTAGCAACCAGGCTTTAGCAACCAGGCTTTAGCCAACCAGGCTTTAGCAACCAGGCTTTAGCAACCAGGCTTTAGCAACCACGCTCTCCAACTAGCCTCTTGGATACAAACCGATGGCTGGATCTAGCGAGACCGCATCTGGCGAGACTGCAAGCAGACGAGAGCGAGAGCATTTGCAAGAGCCTGGTTGCTAGAGCCTGATTGCAAGAGCCTCATTGCTAAAGCCTACAGCCTGCCTTCCTCTCTCCCCTTCTTCTTAATCTCAATACTCAGCCGCTTAATCTTCTGATTGAGCGTCGATAATGGCACGCGGAACCTTTCGGCGGCCTCGGTCTGGTTCCAGTTGCACTTCTCCAGCATGTCGGTGATGATGCGCCGCTCGCAGTCTTCCAAAATATCGAATAGCGACGCGTCCGGACGGTGCTCCATGACGGGCATGGTCGTCCCACGTCCCACCATATGATCGGGAAGCAGGTCGCTGCCAATCTCCGGACCCGACGAAAGCACCACCGCACGCTCGATGACGTTCTCCAGTTCTCGGACATTTCCCGGCCAGGAATACGCGACCAGCGGTCGCAGGCCTTCGGGTGTGACGCGGCGTATTTCGCGCTCGTTTTCCAGCGAATACTTGCGCAGGAAGTGTTCCACCAGCAGGGGGATGTCTTCCTTGCGCTGCCGCAGCTGGGGCAAGTCAATGCTGATGACGTTGAGGCGATAAAACAAATCTTCCCGGAATTTTCCCTCCCGCACCAGTTGCCGCAAGTCTACGTTGGTCGCGGCGATGATGCGGACATCGACCTGCAGTTCATGAATGCCGCCCAGATGCATGAACTTGCGATCCTGCAGCACACGCAGAATCTTGCTCTGCGTGTCCATGGTCATCGAGCCAATCTCGTCGAGAAACAGCGTTCCCTTGTCGGCGACTTCGAACAGGCCCTTCTTGGAAGCGATCGCGCTGGTGAACGCGCCCTTGACGTGGCCGAAAAGCGTGGACTCCAGCAGATCTGGAGGCATGGAGCCGGTGTTCACCGGCACAAAAGGCCGGTCGCGCCGGGGCGAGTTCAGGTGAATCGCCTTGGCGATCAGTTCCTTCCCCGTGCCGCTCTCTCCCTGTAGAAGCACAGTGGAGCGGCTGGGCGCCACTTGCGCAACCAGGTCGAAAATCTTCAACATCGGCTCGCTCTTGCCGACGATGTGCTCGAAGTTATAGCGCTGCTTGAGCGCGCGCTTCAGCTGAACATTCTCTTCTTCCGCGCGATGACGGGCGATGGCCGCGCGGACGTCGGCTAACAGCTTCTCGTTGTCCCAGGGCTTTTGTACAAAGTTGACGGCTCCCGACTGGATCGCTTTCACGGCATTCTCCACCGTGCCGTAGGCCGTGATCATCATGACCGACAAATTCGGATCCTGGGAGCGTAGCTCCGCCAGAATATCCATGCCGTTGCGATCCGGAAGCGCCAGGTCGAGCAGGATCAGGTCGAACGTCCGCTGCCCGATACGGTAAAGCCCTTGCTGTCCCGTGCCCGCCGTCTCGACCGAGTAGCCTTCCAGTTCCAGCAGGGTCTCAAGCGATTCCCGAATCTCGGCTTCGTCATCAATGATGAGAATCGATCCCGTCATTGTCGGCGAGTCGCTATCGTTCAACTTGTTACGAGTAATCACAGCGGCTTCAGACATTGACGGCCTTCCTGGTCAGGGGGAAATCCAGGTGAAACGTCGTGCCTTCGCCCGGGCGACTTTCCACGCGAATCTTGCCCGCATGCTCCTGGATGATGCCATACGTCACCGACAAGCCCAGCCCCGTACCTCGTTTCTGGCCTGCCTCAGCGGATGTTTTGGTCGTGAAGAACGGATCGTAAATTCGCGCAACGTGCTCCGGCGCGATGCCGCTGCCCGTATCCGTCACGCTTACCGTGACCCCGTTGCCGTTGGCGGTGGCCACGCGCAGCACTCCGCCCGCGGTCATGGCATCTTTCGCGTTCAGAAACAGGTTCAGAAAAACCTGCTGCAAGCGGCCCGTGTTGCCCTGGATCTGCGGCAAATACGACGCCAGCTCGCTTTCCACCGTGATGTGTGAGGTGCGGAACTGGTGTTCCAGCAAGGCTAGCGTGTCGGTGACGATGCGGTTCACGTCAACATCGCTGAACTCCGTGCCGCTGGTGCGTGAGAAATTCAGCAGGTTGCTGACGATCTCCGAAGCCCGGAACGTCTGCCGCGTGATCTTCTCCAGCAGCCCGGCCTTCTGCGGGTCGCTTCTCAACTGCTTGGCCAGCATCTGGGTATAGGAAGAAATCACCGCCAGGGGCGTGTTCACCTCGTGCGCCACTCCAGCCGCCAGCAATCCGATGGAGGAAAGCTTGTCGGCCTGGGAAAGTTGCGCTTCCAGTTCCATGCGCTCGGTGATGTCGTCCATGATGATCAAGCGGCCGATGACATTGAATTTCTTCGTCACCAGCGGCGCGATCGCAGCATTGATGATGCGCACTTCACCCGCCGGGGTGCTTAGGCGAAACCTGTACAGATTGTGAATGCCGGGGTTCTGCCGGACCCGGTAGAACTCTTCCACGAACTCTGCCGGGAAAACTTCGCTCAGGGGACGAGTCAGCGCTTGCCACCGCGGCAAGGCGTACATCACTTCCATCTGCGAGTTCCACGATTCGATGCGGTCCGCAAGATCCACCGCCAGCACGCCCACGTTGATCGACTCCACGATGTTCTCGTTGAAGTCCTTTAGGCGCTCGTACTCCGCCACTTTTTGTTCGAGCGAAGCATAGAGCCGGGCGTTCTGAATGGCGATGCCGATATATCCCGCCAGCGTCTCCAGCAGTTCGACGTCCTCGCTGGTCAGGAAATCGCCTTCCATCGTCTTGCCCAGTCCGAGCACCGCAATGGCCTTCTTCTGCGCGCGGCAAGGAATGTAGTAATTCAAATCCAGGCGGGCAATGCTGTTTTGCGCACTTGGATTTTCGCGCGGCACCTGGTGCGTATTGTCGAAGAACAGGTGTCCCGCTTCGATCTCGGGACGTTGCGCACCCAGAAAGCTCAGATCAAGCCCGCTGGTCTGCGCCATTCCGAAGGACTTGGCGATTACGAAATGGTCGGCTTGCTCTCCCGTGGCGAGAAAAATCGCCATGCGATCCACCAGCAGCGTCCTCGAAAGCCGGTCGACCACCGACGTCAGCATCTCGTCGAGATCAGTTTCCGCGCTCAGCTCGCGGCCAAACTCAATCAGCGTCTTACGATAGTCATAGCGCGTCCGGTAGAAAAACTGGTCCACGCCGTCCTGAATCCACTTGCGTACCGGATCAAACAGCAATGCGGTCACTACCATCGCCAGGATAAGACCGTAAGGCCCGCTGCTCGGAATGCGCGTGTGCACCAGTTCCGCGATCCCTGCGATCACGGCGAAATACAGCATGACCACCGCGGCCGCCGCCAGCGTGTACACCATGCCGCGCTTGAAGATCAGGTCCACATCCATCAAGCGATAGCGGAATATCGCGTAGCCGAAGGTCAGTGGCAGTAAACCAAGCGATAACACCGACACTTTCATCGCCGTGGTCGGCATCGCGCCCGTCAGATAGGGAATGACGTAAAACAGCGTGAACGGCACCACCGCCAGAATGGTTCCGCGCGTTACCCACTTCAATTGCTGGCGAAGAATCAGCGTGCTGGCGCGCACGTAGCTGTACCAGAGCACGGTTGCCGACGCCGCAAAGAACAACGCCAGGTAGGACCACCACAGCCGGTCCAGGTTCCAGCGCCGCAGTTCATTCGCCTGCACAAACCGCAGCGTGAGAATGTGAATGCCCAGCAACACCACGCCCGGTAAGTACAGCAGCGGAAGGATCCCGCGATGTTTCTGTACGAACCAGCGCCTCTCGGGGAAGGTCAGCACGAAATGCAGGAACAACGCTGGCTGAAGCATCCACGCCACCACGTTGCACCAGTAAATCCCCCAGTCGAACGCGTTCAGCTTGCCGGTGTAATGGAACGAATAGAAAATGAATGAGACCAGGCAGAAAACATAGAAATGCGTGGAACTCGGCGCCGTCCACCGCCGCAGCAGCACATAGATTCCAATGCCGAGGTAAATCAGCGCGATCAGCCGCAGCCAATCATTCAGCGGGCGCTCGGCAGGCACCAGAATCACCACCGTCTCCACTGGAACCGAATGCCGCACCACCGAGTAATTTGCTTTTGACCACGGTGTGTTCTTCACTTCGCGGCCATTGACGCTGGCCAGTTGGTCGCCTTGCCGGATGCCCGCCTTGTCGGCCGGACCATTGTGCTCCACCCGGTCCGCGAACAGTTGGCCGCTACGTTCCTTCCACCATGCGCCGTCGTAAGGTGTCTGAAATTCGTGCTCTTTTTGGAAGTTGATCCAGGCAAAGACGCAGGCTGCTACCGTCAGCAGAAACAGCAAACCTGCCGTAAAGCGAATTTGAAAGTCTTTGTTCATGGACCCGTGGGAAGACACAACGGCGTCCGACGACCAAGAGCCCTTGCTTCCCCGACAGAACATTAGCAACTTTCCTGCCATGCCTCGAAACTTCCACAAGACTCTAACTTACTTAGTACATGCGACTTTCCCTATTATAAGTACATGTTTAACCGGGTGATACCAGTTTTGGAAGGTTTCTCTGCGATTCCGTATCCCCCTGCAGAATTTGGTATTTAGACACGCCGCGCAGACTTTGCCGCCCGAACTCCCCACTCCACCGCCCAGTCGGGTAAAATCCTGTTTTCCATGACAAACTTTGAGCAGATTGCCGATCTCGAGCGCCGTTACCTCCTCCAGACCTACAACCGCTATCCCGTCGCCTTCGAGCGCGGCAAGGGTGTGTTCCTTTACGACGCAGAGGGCAAGAAGTATCTCGACTTCGTTTCCGGCCTGGGGGTGAATGCGCTCGGGCACGCGCATCCCCGGATTATCAAAACCATCCGCGAGCAGTCGGCCCGGCTCGTCCACATTTCGAACTTGTACTACC
>QIAI01000340.1:4990-7097 GCA_003224995.1 Acidobacteriota bacterium | reverse complement strand
GCAGCATACTGTGACACTAAGACGGGAGTTCAAGCTGAGACCGCAGATTCTATAGCAACCTTAGCGCAAAGTGTACTTGTCCCGCGATTATTTCGCTGCCCTGTACCAAAACAACAATGGTTTTCCGGAGGGCATCAGTGCCTGTAGGATCGTCTCAGTTTGACATTCCAGGGATGGAAGACCATGTGCATCTTTCCGCGCCCAGCGATGCTGCCGCGCGTGGTTTCTCTACGGCAAAAGCTGCATAACACTCCACTGGCTTGCTAGAGTGTCTAAGGAAACGAAATAATGTCATCGCAAACCCTTATGAGCCAGGAAAAGGTCCTGATCGTCGAAGACGAGGAAAACGAACGCACCGGTCTTGCCGAAGTCATCACCGCTTGGGGATATCGGGTAGAAACCGCAGCTGACGGCATGGAAGGCTGGGAAAAGGTCACGCAATGGATTCCATCCATTGTGGTCACCGACCTGAAGATGCCGCGCATGTCGGGCATGGAACTACTCGAGCGCCTGGCCGATCACGCCAATGCCATGGCAGTGATTGTCATGACCGCGCAGGGCACAATCGACAGTGCGGTGCAAGCCATGCGTACGGGCGCTTATGATTACATCACCAAGCCCATCGATACCAACCGGCTGCGCACCATCCTGCAAAATGCCTCCGCCTTGCTGGGAACAAAAGTAGAACTTGAAGTGACGCGCCGTAAGCTGCGCGACACTGGATCCTTGGGACAGCTGGTCGGCCCTTCCAAAAAGATGCAGGAGATCTTCCGGCTGATTGAAATGGTCGCACCCAGTACGGCCTCGGTGCTGATTACGGGCGCGAGCGGGACCGGAAAAGAAATGGTCGCGCGCACCATTCACGAACTGAGCCCACGCCGCTCCAAACCATTTGTGCCCATCAACTGCGCGGCGATTCCCGAAACCCTGATCGAAAGTGAGATTTTCGGCCACGAGAAGGGAGCCTTCACCGGAGCGCTCGAACGTCGCACCGGCTGTTTCGAACTCGCAGAAGGCGGCACGCTTTTGCTTGACGAGATCGGCGAGATGCCCGTGGGCACGCAAGCCAAGCTCTTGCGCGTCCTTGAGGACCACAAGCTGCGCCGTCTCGGCAGTAAGGTCGAGACCGCCGTCGATGTCCGGGTCCTGGCCGCCACCAACAAGACTCCCGACGAGGCGGTCGCGCGCGGAGAACTCCGCAACGACCTCTACTATCGTCTGAACGTTTTCAATATCCACATGCCATCGCTGCGCGAGCACAAAGAAGATCTGCCCGACCTGGTGCAGACGCTGTTGGCGGACATGAACGCCAAGCATGATCGCAAGGTCGCCACCATCAGCGAAGCCGTGCTGAATCAATTCAAGAACTATTCGTGGCCGGGCAATGTGCGTGAGTTGCGCAACAGCCTGGAACGCGCTGTCATCGTTTGCGAAGGCGCGGTGGTCGAAACCCGGCACCTGCCTCCCGGCTTCGGTCAAGTAACCGTGCGGCAGGCAGCGAATGATCCCGATGCGGTGCGTCTGGGAGTCGGAACCACGGTGGGCGAAGCAGAGAAAATGCTGATCCTGAAAACGCTGGAAGCTACCAGCAACAACAAAACCCGTGCCGCCGAAATCCTGGGCATCAGCCTGAAGACGCTGCATAACAAATTGAAGGAGTACGGCAGTTCCGGCGGGGATGGGGTCTCCGATAAGGAAGAGACTGCCTGAATCTGCCGGCGGTGGTCGCGGCCCGGAACGCTGGCGAATCGTACACATGCGTCGTAAAACGAAAATCGTTCTCGCCATCACATTTATGGTCGTGGTGATGGTGTCCGCGTTTTCTTACCTCTACATCTCGCAACTTCTTCGCCAGCGGCTGAACAACGCCGGCGACATCGCGCAATTGGTAGCGCAGCAGATCGTCTATTCCGCCAGCAATGCGGTTCCCGATCTCGGCAGCACCAAAATCGACACTGACAACGTGAAATCAGTCCGGGCGGCCATCGACAGTTACCTGAGGACGGACATGAACCTGAATGATCTGCTCGATTCCTCCGTCGGAAACGTGAATATTATTTACGACGTGTCCGTCCTCGACCTCGACGGTCACGCCTTGCTGCACAGT
>QIAI01000340.1:0-4961 GCA_003224995.1 Acidobacteriota bacterium | reverse complement strand
TTCATCGACCAGCTGCGCATGATTTACCGCCCGTCGGCGGTTTACGATGTCAGGCTTCCCTTGCAACTGAACGGCGCACCTTTCGGTACCGTGCGGGTCGGCGTCTCCACCGTCTTTCTCAAGAGCGAACTCACTCCCCGGCTGCAGCATGCCCTTGTGTTTTCCGTGGGGTCGATCTTTCTGTCCCTGTTTCTCTCGGCATCCATCTCTCGCCTGGCGCTGGGCCCGTTGAAAGAAATCAGCCGCAACCTGGATGATGCCACCGGATTCAGCGGTAACGGCACGGGCGATGATGAGGATCATGACGAATACGGGCTGGTGACCTTGAAAATTGCCAACCTCGGCAGGCAGATGCGCGATGCCAAGGAGATATTCTCCGCTCTGAAAGACAACGTCGATCAACTGATGGCCAATTTGCAGGATGGCCTGATGTTGTTCACGCGCGACTCGCGAGTCGTGCTGGTCAGCGCTTCGGTCGAGAGATTCCTCGGCCGTCCCCGAGGTGAGATGTTAGGCCGAGCCGCCCAGGACGTGTTTTCAACCGGCTCTCCCCTGGGGGCCTTGCTGCTGGAAGCCTTTGAGCGCAGGCGCCCGCTGATGCAGCGTGAAGTGGAATCTGGCACGGGCCGCCGTGTGCAACTTTCGCTCGACTTCATCCAGGAAAAATCCACCCAGATCGGCGCTCTGCTGATCATGCGCGACACCGAGTCGGTGCGCCGCCTGGAAGACGAAATTGAGATGTCCCGCCGGCTCTCGGCCAGCGGGCGCCTTACCCGCGGTGTCGCTCACGAGGTCAAGAATCCGATCAATGCCATCGTCCTGCATCTGCATCTTTTGCAGAACAAATTGCAGCAGATGGATCCCGGCACCCGCCGCCACGTTGACATCATCGGAAGCGAAATCCACCGACTGGATCGGGTGGTGCAGATCCTGGTCGACTTTACGCGGCCCCGTGATCTCAAGCTCGAAGAAGTAGACTTGCGAAAATTGCTGGAGGAAGTCGCCGCGCTCGCCGCCCCCGATGCCGCGCAACGCGGCGTTGCCGTATCGCGGAGATTTCCTGAGTATCCCCTGATCGTCAAAGCGGACCTGGATTTCATGAAGCAAGCCATCCTCAACGTTGTGCTCAATGGCATCCAGGCGATGAACGAAGGCGGCGAAATGACCATCCGCGCGCGCCGCGATCAGGGAATGGTGGTCATGGAAATCCAGGACACGGGCGGCGGCATCCCCAAAGACGTTCAGGAAAAAATCTTCGAACTGTACTTCACCACCAAGAAGGACGGAAGCGGCATCGGCCTCGCGCAGACCTATCAGGTCATGCAATGGCACTATGGCACCGTGGATTTCGAAACCGTTGAGGGCCAGGGCACCACGTTCCGCTTGCGGATCCCGCTGGCGGAGTCAGGTCTGGGCGCAATGCGTGAAGCTGTGAGCCGTACTTAATTGCATCCCCCAGCTTGACCAAATCTTGGTGTCCATACAACGATTCGCGTGGCTTTAAATATCTGAGAGAAGCATTTGGCACTCACTGTCAACAGGCATAGAATCGGCAAGTGAGCCCAAGCACCAGGGCGCATCACAGAATAGGTATGTATCTGGCCGGCATACTCGGACTGTGTGCGTTGCTGCACGTCCCCGCATGGGGCCATGTGCGCAGCGAAAGCTGTTCGTTCGCCTTGCTCAGCACGGGAATTTCCCGCCAAAATCCTTCACCAGACCCCGCGAAACCCGATGCGGCCGACTCACAAGCTCCTCCTCCGGCGCAGACCCAGCGGGACACTGGGCAGCAAGCGGCCCCTCCTGAGAGCCAGCCAGTTCCGCAGGCCTCGAAACCACAGCCATCCAAGCCGGCTCCGAATGAAGGAAAAGTTGAAACCAGGAAATCCCGCAAGAAACATGCGGCGAAAACCTCGGATCCGAATTCAGGATCCCATAAGAAGGTGGTGCACCAGGGAAGCACCGGAGAACCGACAACCCAGCTGACACCCGGGATCACCGTAGAGCAGGCTGCCGTGCAACGCCAAAACACAAATCAACTGCTGGCCTCGACCGACGAATCCTTGCAAAAACTCTCGGCACGGCAGTTATCCAAGGATGAGCAGGAAACGGTGACGCAGATCCGCAAATTCATGGAGCAGGTTAAAGAGGCAGACAAGAGCGGCGACCTGCAGCGCGCCCATAAACTCGCCGTGAAGGCGCACCTGCTATCCGACGCTCTGGTTAAGCCTTAAACCGCCGCCCACCTACTTTCCTTTCGCTCTGGCCGCGTTCACTTTTTCCAGCAGCTGGCGGGATGGCTCCTGCAACGGGCCCTCAATTTTCACTGCCTCGTTGAGCACTTCGCGAGCATCTGTGGTGTGATTGGTTTTCGCGTAAGCGAACCCGAGCCGGTACAAGGCGGTCGCATACGCCACGTCATCCTGTCCCTTCAACAGAGCCGCGGCCGATTTGAATTCCGGGATCGCGCTCGCGGTCTTGTCCTGCTTCATGAATGCGTACCCTAAGGTCGAGTGAGCCACACCCGCGGATAGCTTGCGCGAACGGTCCGCGTCCGCATCGTTAGCCTTGGCCAGGGTCACAACCTTGTTCGAGTACGTAACCGCCTTGGCAATGTTTGCGGGTTTCGAGTCTTCCACGTACGTGCTCGCCAGCATCAGCAGCACGGGGAGGCTGCTGGGATTTGAGGCGAGGCTCTTTTCCCCGAATGCAACCAGGCGCGCAGGATCATTCAATTGCCCTGGACCAAGCGTATACATCGCATATTGCGAGACCTGCTCCTGAAATTTCGTGCTGGGGAAGGCAGCACTGAAGCGCTCGATGTAGGACATGCGCTTCTTGGGATCTTTTTCATCGGCAATCGCATTAAAGCCAACACCTTCCAAAAAATCGTGCGCTGCCTTAGCCGTATCCTTCGCCGAAGCGGCCCGGTTCGCGAAATCCTGATCGCTGACGCCGTCTGGCTTGGCTCCGTTCCCGATCAATTCGTAACTCTGTCCGCCTTTCTCGGCGTAGTCGATAATCTTGCCATCCTCTTTCAATTGCTGCGCCAGCCCCGCCTGCGACACCAGAATGTCAAGATTGTGCGGCGCCGCCACGAGTGCCTTGTCCCCGTACTCCATGGCCTTGGGCAGGTCTCCCGCATTTTGATAAGCCTGCGAAATCTGCCAGTTCCCGTAAGCAACCGCGGCGGAATTTGACGAGAACTTCTGCAGAAAATTCTCGTAGAGCCCGAGTTTCTTCTGGGCGTCCGCCTCCTTGGTGATCTCCTGCAGCGCTTGATCTTCCGGTGTGCCGGCTGCGATCACGATTTGATCCAGCTGGGCGTAGGAAATTGACGTCAGCACAACCACAATCAGAGACGAGAATCCGATGGTCCGTTTCATAAGGCACCTCCGGGACTGGGGCGGAAATTTCACGATTCGCCTGATCGCGCGCCATGCTAGCGCTGAAATGCTTGCGAAACAAGGGGCAGGATCACTCCAAAACGTGACCCTGCCTCTGAACCGCTGTCCAGGATCCCTGGAACGGTCGCCGGTTGGTAACGGCTCACCGGCTCGCTCTCCCGTTTTCCACGACCGCTTCATTTACAGTGAAGATCATGCGCGCCGTCCTGCAAAAGCGGGCTCTTCGTTTTGTGCTTCTGGCCAATGTGGTTTCCATGCTGGGCAGCGGAATGAACGCTGCCGCCGTGGCTTGGCACATCTTGCAGGCCACGCACTCGGAGATGGCGCTGGGTACGCTGGCGGTTTTGCAGACCCTTCCCGCCATGATCTTATTGCCGTTCACCGGCGTCATCATCGACCGCGAAGACCGTCGCCGCCTGGTGATGATGCTCGACGCCACTCGTGCCCTCATCATCCTGGTCGTCTCCATCCTGGCGTTTCGCGCCAAAGTCCAGATCTGGCAACTCTATCTCATGAACACGCTGGTCGCGGCGGGCTTCTGGATGTTCTGGCCTACCATCACGGCCTTGATCCAGGAACTCACGCCCGAGGGTCGCTTCATCGAGGCAAACACTTTCCTGCTGGCCGGCATTCAAGGTGGATGGCTTATGGCGGGCGCGATCGTGGGCTTCGTCTACAACCACATCGGACTCGGTGGCGTGCTGCTGATCGATTTCACCACCTACGTAGTGTCCTTTCTCTGCTACTTCGGTGTGCGTAAAGGCAAGCACGTGGTCCCGCGCCCGGCCGAACTTCGCGCCGATATAGTGGCCGCCGAAAGCGCGGAGAAACGATTCTGGCACGAACTGCTGGAAGGCATTCAATTCCTGCGGGATCGCCCCAAGGTCGTTCTTCTGGGTTTGGGTTGGGCATTGTTCCTGGGCGCAATGCTGACCGGCGTGGTGGTGACTCCCTCGCTCAGCGACCGGGTCTTTCATGCGGGCGCGGTCGGTTATGGTTGGCTCAACGCCGGTTGGGGAGTCGGAGCTTTTCTGAGCGCTCTCTACGCGCCTCAGCTGATCAGGAAACTCGGCTCGCGGATGTCCATCGCAATCTCCATGGGCGTGCTGGCCAGTTTTATGACTCTTTCGCCCTATTCGCGAATCTTGCCGGTGGCGGTGCTCCTCTATGGCCTGATGGGTTCGGCACGCGGGATCAGCGGCGTAGCCATGAACACCAGCCTGATGGAACAGGTTCCCAAGCATTTCATGGGACGCGTGCAAAATGCCTTTTATTTCGTAGGCACGTTTCTGCAGATTGCGCTCGGCCTGACCGTCGGGTCCGTCGCCCAGAAGGTCAGCCTGGCCGGAGGCTTCGCCATCATAGGCTCTGTCTACCTGGTCGCATTCGTCAGCGCCGTCTGGCCCGTAAGATCAGAAACCCCCGCAATCTCCGAAGTCGCCCAATAATCTTGCTGCCACGGCGCAACGGAAGCATGCACCCACCACGGAGTCACAGCGAAGCACGTCCTACTATCGACCCGGCCCAACGCAAACATGCACCATAGGCCACGCA
>QIAI01000713.1:2311-2508 GCA_003224995.1 Acidobacteriota bacterium | reverse complement strand
GGCTCGGGATCTTTGAAGTCGGCAGTACGCAAACAAACGCTTATTGCGAAGATGAAGTTGCCTTTCTCTCGCTGGCCGCGGACCAGGTAGCACTGGCGATTGATGCTGCCGTTAATTTTGATATCTCGCAACGCTCCCAGGAGCGGCTGAAATTACTCCTAGAGTTAACCAACCAGGTTGTTTCCAACCTTGAACTG
>QIAI01000713.1:0-2264 GCA_003224995.1 Acidobacteriota bacterium | reverse complement strand
TAGCAAGGGTTTCTTCCGCGAGGAAACACTCATCCCGATCGACGGCACACATCCCGGGGAGGCCTTCCGTACGAGAAAACC
The DNA here is from genome assembly GCA_003224995.1 of Acidobacteriota bacterium. Classification (GTDB taxonomy): domain Bacteria; phylum Acidobacteriota; class Terriglobia; order Terriglobales; family Acidobacteriaceae; genus Gp1-AA133. Next base: position 2,183 of record QIAI01000713.1, on the reverse strand, counting down.
GGTGGTGAAGACACACCAGGATTCGAGCGAGGAACGGTATGCCGAGCACTACCAGCGAGTGGTGGGCGAGGGTGTGAAGTCGGGTTGCCTGGTGCCCCTTATCAGTCGCGATCGCGCCCTTGGTGTGTTGGCGCTGGGCAGAAGGCGGGATAGCGACTTCGACCGCGACGAAATCGAGTTCTTGTGCCAGGTCGCAGGCCAGGTAGCGATTGCCGTCGAGAACGCCTTGGCTTATGGCGAAATTGCCGAACTCAAAGACAAGCTGGCGCAAGAAAAACTTTATCTCGAAGAGGAAATCCGTGGCGAGATGGATTTTGAGGGAATCGTTGGCCAGAGTTCGGCGCTCCGCCAAGTTCTGCAATTGGTGGAAACAGTTGCTCCCAGCGGTTCCACGGTCATGTTGCTAGGAGAAACCGGCACTGGCAAGGAACTAATTGCACGGGCCGTCCATGATCGCAGCCGGCGTAAAGACCGGACTTTTGTGAAGCTCAATTGCGCCGCCATTCCCACAGGCTTGCTTGAAAGCGAACTGTTTGGCCACGAACGCGGGGCGTTCACGGGCGCAATTGCGCAAAAGATCGGTCGCCTCGAATTGGCGGACCAGGGAACCCTTTTTCTCGATGAAGTTGGCGACATTCCGTTGGAGGTCCAGCCTAAGCTACTGCGGGCGTTGCAAGAGCGGGAATTCGAGCGGCTTGGCAGTACACGAACGAAGAAGGTTGATGTGCGCTTGGTCGCCGCAACCAACCGCAACCTGGAAAAGATGATCGCGGAAGACAAGTTCCGTAGCGATCTTTATTACCGGCTCAACGTCTTTCCCATTCAGATTCCGCCGCTGCGTGAGCGTCCTGAGGACATTCCGTTGCTAGTGCGTTACTTCACCCAGAAGTACGCCCGCCGCATGGAAAAGCAGATCGAATCGGTTCCCGCTGCCAGTATGAGGAAGTTGACGCGCTGGCACTGGCCGGGAAACATCCGCGAACTCGAAAAGTTCAGCCCTTGAGGTTCCGGTCTCGGATCTCGGCAACGGTTCCGCAGAGAAGGCTGTGGCCGCAATGCCGGACTCCAACCAGCGGGAAGAGTTCCTGCGCGTCCTGAAGGAAACCCGAGGACGCGTGGGCGGAACTGACGGTGCAGCCGCCCGCATGGGTCTGAAGCGCACCACTCTGATCTCCCGCATGAAAAAGCTCGGTATCGATCCCCGTGCTGTGTCGTAAAGCTTCGTCAAGTGTCGAACTGAGCCTTTGACATTTCGACAGTGCACCCATCCAGCCTGCCTCGATTTCCTTTTGATTTAACCTCTTACAGACTTCTGATCCCGATTCTCCTTTGGCATCCGCATTGCGCTTAGCCATGCGGAAGCAAAACGATGCTGAGAATCACAACTATCGAAACCGAGCGCCAGCGCAAGCTGGTACTCGAAGGCAAGCTGATCGAGCCATGGGTCACAGAATTCAAGAAGGCATGGCATGAGGCCAAGGTGTCGCTCAGTGGCCACAAGTTAGTGATTGATTTGTGCAACGTAACCGTTATCAGCCCGCAAGCGGAGAGTGTTTTGCTCGAGATCAAGCGTGAAGGTGCGCGATTTGTTTGCGGCGGGATATTGAACAAGCACGTAGTTCGGCGAATTGAACGCGAGTGCGAGTGCAACTAGTGAGGCAAGAATCGAGACTTGACATTGATCGGTACTTCTATTCTCGAAATCTTTTGCGGGTTCGCGATTTTGTTCCTGCTGAAGTTCCTGCAAGTGTTGCGTAAAGAGTTGCGGACCTTCAGTAACACTCAGGAAATATTCAGACCTAAACGAGGCGAATATGATCAGGAAAAAAGAACGTCGCGTTTCAACCAACAGAGTGCCGGTTTACGCAACCCAGGACGAGTTCTGCCGGATCTTCGCGGAAGACGAGAACGCACTCTATCTGCTGGCGTACCTGTTGACCACGGACACTTTGAAAGCAGAACAGTGCGTCGTGGCCGGACTGGAGGATTCCATTCAGGGAAACCCAGTGTTCAAGGAATGGGTCCGCTCGTGGAGCAAGCGCATGATCATCAAGAATGCGATTCAGATGGTCTCACCCGCCTTGGGACAAATGAATGGCGCGCCGCATGTCTCTGACTCGGACGCGTTGGGGTTGAATTTGGAAGATTCCCTGGCAGCTGTTCTTCAGCTTGCGCCGCTTGAA
>QIAI01000339.1 GCA_003224995.1 Acidobacteriota bacterium | reverse complement strand
GCGTAAGGTCGATGCAAGGTCGGCCAGACCGGGCGCCAGGCTCAGGGAAGTTCTCCCAGGTTCTGCGGTGAGTTGGCCACGCTCAGCGGGTTGGGCAGTTTCTTAGAAATCAGCGAATTTTGGGTATTCGAAAGACCGCGGCTAAAGCCGGAGTCTTGGGGACTTGATCGGCACGCCTGAACAGGCTGCGGAAAAAGCCTTGCAGATGCCAAAAAGCGAACCTCCGGCGCTGAAGCGCAGAACCAATTTCCATAGTGGCACGACCAAGGTCGTTCCCTTCCCGATTCGCGCTCCCTCTGCACTTTTTCCCAGCCCGAGAAGGCAGTGCCCTGATACGCACAAAAGCAAAACCGCATCTTTTTCGGTGCGCTAGGTGTGCTGATTTCGCAAGCTTCTGCTCGACACTGGGGTGCAAAACTAGAAAAGCAGGTTCTTCGCTGCGCTCAGAATGACAAGCGTATAGGAGGGAGGGTTTAGACGCTGCGCTCAGGATGAGAAGCGTTTAGGAGGGAGAGTTTACTCTGTGCCATTCTCGGGGATGAGCCACTACTCCGGCCGTGGGCTCTCTGCGGAAATTGCCTGTTCCAGGTTCTGCTTTCGAAGTTCTTGCACGTTCTCGGCCAAGGCAAATTTTAATTTTTCTATTCCTTCTCCGGTGACGGCGGAGATGGGGAATAGCGGGAGCTTTTTCTTTTTGCAGTATTGCTTGAGCTTGGCGAGCTTGTCTTTGTTGGCGGCGTCGATTTTGGAAGCGACCACCAGCATGGGCTTTTCGGCGAGGTGGGCGCCGAAGCTGTCGAGTTCCCCCAGGATGACTTCGACGTCTTGGACGACGTCGGGTCGGCCGCTGGCGTCGGAGACGTCGACCAGATGCACTAAGAGGCGCGTGCGTTCGATGTGCCGGAGGAATTGGGTGCCGAGGCCGGCGCCTTCGTGAGCGCCTTCGATGAGGCCGGGAATGTCGGCGACCACGAAGCTGACTTCGTCTCTTTGATCGCCTACTGCGACTACTCCCAGATTTGGCTGCAGGGTGGTGAAGGGATAGTCGGCGATTTTCGGGCGGGCGGCGGAAATGCGGGAGATCAGCGTGGACTTGCCAACGTTGGGAAAGCCGACCAGACCGACGTCGGCGAGGAGTTTGAGTTCGAGGCGGAAGACACGCTCTTCGCCGGGCCGACCATCTTCGTGCTCGCGCGGCGCCTGGTGCGTGGAAGTGGCGAAGCGAGCGTTGCCACGGCCACCGCGGCCACCGTGGGCGATGACGATGCGTTCGTCCGGGCGGGAAAAGTCCCAGATTTTGGCGCCGGTCTCTTCATCGTAGACGATGGTGCCGACGGGGACTTTTAAGGTGACATCTACGCCCTCGCGGCCGGTCTTGTTGGAGCCTTCGCCATGACGCCCGCGCTGGGCCTTGTATTCGGGATTGAAACGGAAATGCACGAGCGTGTTGTGGCGCTCGCTGGATTCCATGATGACGTCGCCGCCTTTGCCGCCGTCACCGCCGGAGGGACCTCCGCGGGGAACGAATTTCTCGCGGCGAAAGGCGAGGCAGCCGTTGCCGCCGTCGCCGGCTTTGACTCGAATTGTGGCTTCGTCGATGAACACAGGGGGTAGGTCTCAGGTCTCAGGCGTCAGGTCCCAGGAAAACAGTCGTTGGTCGTTGGTCGTTGGCGGAGATTCGTCGTCGGCTAAAACCGTTATTCGTCGCTGAACCATCGCCGCAAAAACAAGAGCCCCTTGCTGGGAAGGGGCCTCCTCGCGTCGGCGGGCGAGGACGCCCGCCGCTCCATTGCTTAATTTTTGGCTTCGACGGGCTCGATCATTACGAACTTGCCCATGGAACCGCGGTCCTTGAATTTGATGCGGCCGCTGATCTTGGCGAAGAGGGTGTCGTCTTTGCCTCGGCCTACGTTGAGGCCAGGCTTCACGCGGGTTCCGCGCTGGCGGACGATGATGGTACCGCCGGGGACGACTTGTCCGCCGAATGCTTTAAAGCCGAGCCGCTGCGCATTGGAGTCGCGGCCGTTTCGAGATGTGCCTTGTCCTTTTTTGTGTGCCATAAAATCAGTCGTTGGTCCTTGGTCGTTGGTCGTTAAAACTTGTCGTTGGTCGTTGGTCGTCGGTCGTTGGCTAAGAAACTGGCTCGCTTCGCTCGCTCAGCCACAGACGATTCCTTCTTTCAGTTCTTCGTGCTTTTTTCCGCTTACTTCTTTTTTGCGGGCGACTTTTTGGTCGCGGTTTTCTTGACCGCTTTCTTTTTGGCGGCCTTGGGAGCGGCGGCCTTCACTTCGGCGGCGACTGCAGTCTTTTTTGCCTTCGGCTCTTTCTTGGGGAGCTCGGGGGCCTTGAAGGATTGGCCGTCGTAGGCGATCTCGGTGATGCGGACTGCGCTGTAGGACTGGCGATGCCCGCGGAGCTTCTTGTATTGCTTCTTGCGCTTGTAGTGGAAGACGAGGATCTTGGCACCGCGGCCCTGCTCGACCACTTCGCCGACTACGCGGGCCTCGCTTGCGGGACGCACGATTTCACCCGCGGAAGCCGAGACGGCCAGCACGTCCTTGAACTCGACCTGACCGTCAGTGCCGGTGCCGACGGTTTCGACCCGGATCACATCGCCGGGCGCGACCCGGTACTGTTTACCGCCGGAGCGGATGACCGCGTACATAGCTTTGCCTCCGAAAATTCTTCTCCCTGCGCACACGGGCGCTTGGAAGGGAACCCTGTGATGTTCACATTGCTTGCTGTGTTTTGCCGCCAGGCGCTTCCCTCAGCCAGGGCGGGCGGTCCAGAACGGTTCCGCAGATACAGGCAAACCTAATTATTTTAGCGTGATGCGAGGAATCGGTCAAACGGACGACCCTTTTCCCCTCCGAGACACAGAGCCGCGGAGGACACCCAGGCTTGGCCGGATACAGCGTGAAAGAGGCCATTCGCGACCGATTTCCTAGAGGTAAGTTCCTTCTGAACCGCGATTAGGGCCGAAGCGGGTTTTTATGCGACAATGCCGCGCTGTTTTGGGGAGGATTCGATATGCGACGTAGGAATGCTCGGGTTGTCGCGGTGATTGTGTTGGTGCTGGCCAGTTTGGGATGGGCGGAGGGCAAGAAAGCAGCCAAGGCTTCGGGTGGGGCTCCGGACAAGGCTCATCTGCAAAAAATCTGGGATGCGTGGAGCACGCTGGATCCGGCGAATCCGGCCCCATTCTACGCATCGGGACCGCATGTGTTTTTTGATATTGCGCCGCTCAAGTATTCGAGTTGGGAGGAATATCAGAAGGGCGTAGTTAATGTGCTGGCGGATTTCAAGACCGCGAAGCTTACGGTGAATGATGATGCCGAGATTCATCCGGCAGGGCCGATTGTTTGGGCGACAGCGACAGTTAAGGAAGATGCGGTCATGAAATCGGGCAAGCGGGAGATGGGGAATTTTCGGTGGACGGTGGTTTTCCAGAAAGAGAATGGGAAGTGGTTGATCGTGCACGAACATATTTCGGTGCCTGCGCAGTAGAGGGTGCGCCGGGTTGTGTTGCATTCGCTCCTCCGGGGCTTCACTTGGTCGGGGGCTTACCCAGCGCTTCGCGCTGGGCTAATGAATCTCGCCGCCTGCCGGCGGCTGGGGTATGAGGACTGCAGTGGCCGGCGGTCCATTGTAGAGATGGCTATCGTGAGGGCTGGCTCTGTCGCGATGGACTCGGTCGCACCAGCGGGCAATTTTGATGGGCTCGATCGGTGCGGGAGCGTGCCGTGTCGACGGGCGGGGACGGCCGTCGCTCCACCGGCGGTCCGGAATAGACACAAAGCTTTTGTTCCAAACATTCAGTAGCTTTCACTGGCACGGTTCGCATTGGAGGCATGACAAAGCATAACCGCGAAGTGCGCGAAGAAACGGATGCCGTTGGGTAGCTGAGAAAAGTCCAAAGCTTCACCACAAAGGGCACCAAGGAATCACGAAGGATTGCATAGTCGGCCTTCGTCCTACCTTGGTGCCCTTCGTGGTGGATTTAACCGCTGCGGTTTAGAAATCCCTTTGCAGCTCCTGCCACTGCCGACAGACGCGGGGTCTTTCGACTCCGTTCGGCTGACGCCTCACTCCGCTCAAGATGACATTCTTAATGAGGTTACCTCGAGGCTCGGATTAGAGTTTTGGGCGGGAGCACATCTTGCGGCATTTGCTTCCACGTCTCGAATTTCAGCAAAGGGGGAGAAGTGATTTACGACAAACGAGAGAAAGATCCGCACCATTACAGTCCGATGGACTGCCTTCCGATTGCGCTCTCCAGTTAGCGGTAGGCTTTGTAGAAGAAGTAGGCCGTCATGCCCGAGCCTACCAGGATGACAAAGGTGCGGATCCAGGATTGCGGGAGTTTTTGGGAGTAGTGGGCAGCGGAATAGCCGCCCAGAGTCGCACCCACTGTCATCAGGATGGCTTGTGGCCAGTAGATGGCGTGGGCGACGATGAAGGTCACGACGGCGACTCCGTTGATGACTGCGCCGAGGACGACTTTTAGCGCGTTCATGGCGTGGATATCGGTCATGCCGAGCGCGGCCAGCATGGCAAGGTTGATGATGCCGACGCCCCCTCCGAAGTAGCCGCCGTAGATCGCCACAAACAATTCGAAAACACAGGCCGAAAAGAGCGCGGTGGTCGAGGCATCGCGCTCGAGGCTTGATGGACGATTGCCGCTCAGCTTCTTGCCGAAGGCGAACAGCAGCGTGGCTCCCAGCATCAGCCAGGGAAGCACGCGCATGAAGGTGTGGGCGGGCGTTTTTAGAAGAAGGATGGCTCCGGCGACTCCGCCCACGACGCTGATGAGCAGCAACGGAACGAGCACGCGGCGCGTGATGTTAAAGCGGCCGCGGTAGGCGCCGCCGCTGGCCGTCGTCCCAACCCAAAGGGCGAACGTGTTCGTGGCGTTGGCAGGGATGGGAGGGACGCCGGTGAAAAGCAGCGCGGGGAACGCAACGAAGCTGCCGCCGCCGGCCACGGCATTCAGGGCGCCGCCCAACATACCTGCGACG
>QIAI01000711.1 GCA_003224995.1 Acidobacteriota bacterium | reverse complement strand
CTGCAGTCCGGCTATGAACGCCACACCCATGTGCCCAGTCAGGAAGGGAGCTTCGCCGTAGGTTTCCTGGCCGCGTCCCCAACGAGGATCGCGGAAGATGTTGATGTTGGGGGACCAGAAGTCCAATCCTTCCATGACGTCGCGGCGGCCGGCGCGCACCGCTTGCTCATGTTTCGCTCGGGCTTCGGTCCCGATGACGACGGCCATGTCATGAATGAGTGGAGTATCAAAAGTTGCAGCCAGCCCGATGGGCTCCGGGAAAACCGTGGCGAGGCCGGCGCGGGCTACGCCGTGTAAGGCTTCACTCCACCAGTCGTACTCGGGAACGTTGAGTCGAGGAATCGCGCGCGACTGGTTCACCAACTGTGAGGCTTTTTCCTCGAGAGTCATTCTCGAGATCAGGTCGTCGACCCGCAGGTCGCGCGGAACGTTTGGGTCGAGGTAAGCGGGAGCGCCTGAAGGCGGTGGGGCTTGCGCGAGGGAACTGGACACGCTGCAAACCAGAAAGACGAGAACCGCAATCAACGATACTCGAACACCAAGTTTTTCCATCCGGTCTTACTCCTCCATCGGTACTCCCATCTGCGATGGGAACCAACAGGGTAAACAGACTTGCTTCTCAGAGGGCGGCAGCAGATTCATGCTTATCTAAATCGTTTTAGATGGGGATGCTTTTAGCACATGCGTACTTGAGAGTCAATGCCCTGACGTGCATCCAAGGCACAGTTAAAGTGTCAGTCAATCCGGCAGCAGGGGAAGTGGTGGACCGATTGCGGGATTGTCGGGGTTAGACTACAGCCAGTGTCTTGCTCATTTTTGGCTGACGTCGGGCGACGGCCGTCGTGTCCCGTATCACCAAGCGGGGCTCAAACAGGATCTGCGCTGGGGTCGTGTCGGGCTCTTCTTTGCGGCGCAAGACGCGGCGGAGAATCATTTGAGCGGCAGTCTTTCCCATGTCCCTGAGGGGCTGTTGGACCGTCGTCAGGCCACGAATTTGATAGGCGGCGCTCTCGACGTCGTCGAAGCCGAGGACCGAAACGTCTTCGGGCACACGCAGGCCGAACTCGTGCAAGGCACGGATTGCGCCCATCGCGCAGATGTCGTTAAAGGCAAACAACGCCGTAAACTGTGCACCAGACACCAGTAACTCTTGCGTGGCTTTATAGCCGAGATGAGGAGATGGGGAATTCTCCTCGATTTGTTTGACCAGCTTCGGCGAAATGGACAAGCCCATCTGCCTGGCGACTTTGGTGATCGCACTCCACCGGACTTCAGTATCCGGGACGAATGCCTGTCCTTTGATAAAAGCAATTTTGCGATGCCCAAGTTCCATGAGGTGCTGCAAGGCAACCTCGGCTGCGGAGTCGTGGTTGAGCAGGATGCGATGAAAAGGCAGAGTGCGATGCCAGGGAGTACATACCACGATGAGGCCGTCGACGGATCGGTGGAGAAAAAGTTGAATGTATTCCTCGATCAAATCGGGCCGGAACCGGTGGCTGGCGACGAAATAGAAATAGCCTTCCTGGAGCAAGTCGTCCTCGATGCCGCTCAGGACCGAGACGTTGTAGCCTTCACTGACCTCCGGAACCATAACGCCGATGGTGAAGCTGCGCCGGGTGCGCAAGCAGCGCGCGAAAAAGTTAGGCCGATAATCGAATTTACGAGCCGCCTCGAAAATCAACTTCTTGGTTTCCGGCGCAATGGTATCGGCTACTGATGAGCCGTTCATAACCAGGGAGACCGTGGCCGGCGCCAGTCCCAGGTAATCGGCCAGATCCTTCAACCCGAGGGGCTGTTCGGTCTGCTTTGTCCTATGGCCCTTATTGCTTGCAGCTTTACGT
>QIAI01000338.1 GCA_003224995.1 Acidobacteriota bacterium | reverse complement strand
CTACGCGGTCCGGCCGAAAGGCGATGCGAAGGCGCCGCTTGGAGTTTTTTATTTGTCGCGCTGGTCCAGTCCGGAGAAAGCCGCGGAATTCGCCTTCGTCTACGCCAAGGGATTGAAGAGCCGCTATGCACACCTTCGCAATGTGGAAGGCGAGGAAAAACCATCCAAGTCCTCGAATTACACGGTGGAAACGCTAACCGGCAAACACGCCTGGCTCACCGAGGAGGGAACGGTGTTCTTGGAAGCCAAGGGCGATCTGGTGCTGGTGGGCGAGGGGCTGGATGAAATCACCAATGGCAAGGTGGAGGGCGAGATTTTTCCAGCGGAGCAGAAAGCGCTTGTCCACTGATTGCACACGGAACGCATATTAAATTGTTAATGCTGTGACGTGTGACTTGCTGGTGATCGTCTCCGCTGTTTAGTTTCTCCGGTGCGGATTTCTCCGGGGGCTCTTGACCGGCATGGCTCCCGGCGCGAGAAATCGACGAACCGGCGCGTCTACGGTGAACCTCTTGCCTTCGCGCTCCAAAGTCAACGTGCGGATCTGGCCAGGCCCACCTCCCAGCAGGGACCAGACCTGTCCCATGGTGGCTCCGGTCGCGGGCGCGCCATCCACTCCGAGGAGAATGTTCCCGGCTTTCACCTCTGGCACCGACGGCTTGCCTTCATAATCGGCAACTCCAAGCACCGTGTAGCGGCCATCGGATTCAGGCCGCAGGATGAGGCCGACCACGTCCATGTCGGGAGCTGAAACGCGGTTCCTGCGGTCGAGGTACATCGTATTGTGCGCATAGTCGAGACCCACCTGATAATCGACAAGCGCATTGGCGCCAATGAGCCCGAGGGTGGGCAAGCCCGCGCCATCCTGAAACCACTTCAATTCCTGGTCCGGAAAAGACGCGGCCGCAACGTTGGTTAGAGTTGTCGCACCGAATTGGAGATTGGCAATGCGCAGCACTTCCCAGCGCAGCTCTTCCTCCGTTCCCCACATATTCGCCGCCGCGATCCCTCCTGTCATATGAGGCCAGGAGGATTCGCTTTTCTGCAACTGCGTGAGCCGCTCCGCCGAGATGAGGGAGGTTGAGGCGCCAAGGTCGAGCGCGAGATTGGATTCCTCTCCCGCTATTTTGCTCGCCACCTGGATCAATCCATTTTGTGAATTCAGCAGCATCTTTGAGGATTGGCCTTTGAATTGGATAGATCCGGGCGGCCCGATCGTGAACTGGCGGCTGGGGAAATCAAACAGCACGTCATAGCTGCGCAGGACAGTAGAAGGCAGTGTGATCTCGGCGCTGCAGCCGGGCGCGACACTCTCGCGATCGAGAATCGCTTGCGCTTCCTTCACTCCCGCAAGTTGGATGGTCATGCCTCCAATCTGCAGGCTGGCGGGTGTGTGGACGGCTCGCTGCTTACCGTACAGCGCTGGCTTTGGTTCCCCGGTGAGTGGCAATTCGAGTTGCTTGGCAAGACTTTCGGTCATCCAGAGTTCGGCATTGCCGTTATCAACCCAGGCGCGTACCCGTTTGTTTTTTCCGTCGGGCAGCAATAGATAAACATCGATGATGGTGCGATTGTGGTCGAGGGTGATGGGCACCGTCACCGGATGGGCAGCAGTTTGGGCTTGCAGGGCCAACGCTAAAACGACTGCGGCAAGAAACGCTCCGACGAGCTTCATACGGAAAATTGTAACTGGTTCAGATGAACCGGCCGGGTATAACTGAGCTGGAACCTTGGCGGGTGAATGCAAGGACGCCACCGAGGTGTTTTGTATAATCATGCGTTTGATTGTTGGTTGCTGAAACTTCAGGAGGAAGCTTGCCGCAGGCGCAGATCGGAATCATTGGAGGCAGTGGGCTGTATTCGATGCCGGGATTCACGGAGGTGCGCGAAATCCAGCAACAGACGCCGTTCGGCGATCCGTCCGACGCCTACGTACTGGGGAAGCTGGAAGGGCGCGAGGTCGCATTCCTGGCGCGCCACGGCCGCGGACACCGAATTCTGCCCAGCGAACTGAATTTTCGCGCGAATATTTACGGCTTCAAGCAGCTGGGTGTCGAGCGCATCGTGTCGGTATCGGCCGTGGGCTCTCTGAAGGAAGAGCATAAGCCGCTGGATTTTGTGATTCCCGATCAGTTTTTCGATCGCACCCGGCATCGCGTGGACACATTTTTTGGTGACGGAGTTGTGGCGCACATCGCCTTCGCCGATCCGGTCTGCGGGCAAATGGCCGCGGTTGTAGAGAGCGCCTGCCAAAAGGTGGGTGTTACCGGGAAAAAGGGCGGCACTTATCTCAACATGGAAGGCCCGCAATTTTCCACCAGGGCGGAATCGAATATCTATCGTAGCTGGGGCATGGATGTGATCGGCATGACCAATCTGCAGGAAGCCAAATTAGCGCGGGAGGCGGAGATCTGTTACGTCACCATCGCGATGGTCACGGATTACGATTGCTGGCATCCCCATCATGACTCGGTGACGGTAGATCAGATCGTGGCTGTACTGGTAAAGAATGCCGAGAACGCAACGCGGGTGGTGCGCCAGACTGTGGCAGCCATCCCCACCGAACGAACCTGCAAGTGCGGCTCGGCATTGGCGCATGCGATCCTTACGGGGAGCGACAAGATTCCAGCCGCGACCCGGCGAAAGTTAAGCTTGATCCTCGACAAATACCTTCCTCAGGAAAACAAAAACTAATTCATGAGCATACTCGTGGTCGGTTCGGTAGCATTCGACAACATCACTACGCCCTCAGGGAGCGTACAAAACGTTCTGGGCGGCGCAGCCACGCATTTCGCGCTGGCGGCCAGCTACTTTACCACCGTGCGCGTCGTAGCAGTGGTTGGCGACGACTTCACGGCGGAACATGAAAACGTGCTGAAGAAGCGTGGCATCGATACCCGCGGGATTGAGCGCGCGCCGGGCAAGACTTTCCGCTGGGGCGGCAGCTATACGGACAATCTGAACGAAGCCAAGACGGATTTCACCGACCTCAACGTGTTCGAGCAATTCCAGCCAAAAATTCCCAAAGAGTACGCCGACACCGAGTTCCTGTTTCTGGCGAATATCCATCCCGCGCTGCAGATCACGGTCCGCCAGGAAATGAATGGAGTGCGCCTGACCGGGGGCGACACCATGAATTTCTGGATCAACCGAACGCCGCAGCAACTGGCAGACATGCTGCGACTGGTGAACGTGTTGTTGATCAACGATACCGAAGTGAAAATGATCGCGCACGAAACCAACCTGCCGCGCGCCGCACAGAAGGTGTTGGCTATGGGCCCGCAGGCACTGGTGATCAAGCACGGCGAGTACGGGGCAACAATCTTTTTTCGCCAGGGCGCTTTCGGAATTGGACATCATCCCTTCCGTGCGCCCGCCTTACCCATCGAAGAGGTGCAGGATCCTACCGGGGCCGGAGATTCATTCGCTGGCGGCTTCATGGGATACATCGCTTCGCAGGGGGAAGTGAACCGCGAGGTTCTCAAGCGCGCGCTATTTTATGGTGGCGTGATGGGATCGTTCACCGTAGAGCGGTTTGGCACCGACCGGGTGCAATCGCTCAGCCGCGAGGAAATTGATGCCCGCTTCCAGATATTCCGCGAATTAACCCACCTTGAATGAAAGCCGTTACCGAGCCTGGCTGGAACTACGAAACTGCCTGGGTGGCCGTGCTGGCGACCGTGGCGTCGGTGATCGCGTTCCTGATTTATTTTCGCGCCGGTGAAGTTCTTCTCTACGGCGACGCGGTGGCGCACATCAACATTGCGCGCCGGGTCTTTGATTCGCGTACTCCAGGACTGCTGCAGTTGGGCACGGTGTGGCTGCCTTTACCCCACTTGCTGATGATTCCGTTTTTGCTTTCGAAGCCTGCATGGCAGACGGGCATGGGCGGATCGCTTCCATCCATGGCGGCGTACGTCTTTGGAGTGACCGGTATGTTCCGGCTGGTGCGAAATGTGCTGAGCGCTTCGAAAATGGGGGAATCCCAGGCGCGCGCAACCGCTGGATTTGCGGCTGCGATTTTTGCACTCAATCCAAACTTACTGTATCTGCAAGCCACCGCGATGACAGAAGCGCTCTACCTTGCGCTATTTCTGTGGGCCATCGTGTATTGCAGTGAATTTGTTCTCGCCGCGAGCCGCAAGCAATGGTCAGTAGAGACCAGGCGGTCTCTATGGAAGTGCGGTGCGTGCCTCTTGGCGGCCTGCCTCACGCGTTACGACGGCTGGTTTCTGGCGGCATGCGTCGCAGTCGTGGTGGTGCTGGTCGGCTGGAGGTCACTGGGCGCGCCGGTGTGGCGCTCGCTCGTGGCCTTTGTATTGATTGCGGCCGCCGGACCGCTGTTGTGGCTTGCATACAACGGCATGGTTTACCGGAATGCGTTGGAATTCGCGAATGGGCCTTACTCGGCGCGTGCCATCGAACAGAAAACGGCGGTGAAAGGTTTTCCGCCGCATCCGGGGACGCACAATCTGGCTGTGGCGGGGCTTTACTTTCTCAAGGCCGCGGAATTCAGCGTTGCCGAAGGAAGCGGACAGCGCCTGTGGTTACTGCTGGCCGCAATCGGCTTTCTCGCCTTATTACGGGACCGGCGACTCGCGATACTTTTGCTGCTTTGGGTGCCGGTTCCTTTCTACATGCTGTCAGTAGCGTATGGGGGAGTGCCGATTTTCGTCCCGTCGTGGTGGCCTCATTCGCTCTATAACCTGCGCTACGGAGTCCAACTGCTTCCCGCGCTGGCCGTTTTTCTCGCTCTGAAAATGGCTGTTCGCAGCGCTCGGGACTGCAGTGGTGATCATAAATTACGCGAGTGTATAAAAAGCAGGACCGGCGAGATATCGAAAAGCTCGGGTGAATTCGCGCTCGCGCACGCAATTGGAGCATACCTTGTATCAACAATTGTCAGGACTTCCACCGCAAGCGGCGCTGCTGATGTATCTGGGCGACCATGTGGGTGCTTTGCAGGATGCCGGAATTCCCCTGGAACAGACCATTAACGAGGGCAACCATCGAGTGTGGAAACAGCCTTCGGATCCTGAGGGCCTGTGGGAGCGAGCGCTGGCAGACCCAGGCCGTTACGCGGAGTTTGCAGTCGCGTTTGACGGAGATCCAGTGTGGAAGGCTGTGCATGATCGAGGCTTCTCGTCGGTAGTGATTGTCACGGTCAATGGGCAGCAGAGAGCGAGCATTTTCCGGGTGAGATAGTTTTGTGAAACTAGAAGGGCGGGACCCTCAGGAAAGCCGGCGAGGATTCTCGCCTCAACCACTCCGGATGAGCGATCTCGCGCAAGTACAAATCCAACCCCAAGAACATCAAGGAGCGCGAAGGAAGTCACGAAGGAAATCCTTAGTGGCCTTCGCGCTGTCCTTCGTGTTCTTCGTGGTGATCTTTGAATGTTGTTTATCTCAGACACGCCACCCGGCGCTACAACCCTCCTGACGGTCCAGAGATGCCGCGTCACCTTGAAGGTAACCTTGCACGTTAACTTCTGATCCGCAGAATTGGAGAGTGGCGGTTTTTGCGGTGATAAAATTTACACGCTCTCCTGATCAACATGGACGCTCGCCACAGTCTCGACCTTTTGGGCAGTGACATGGGGACGGTATTGTCGGGAACCATCGCACGACTTGTGGTTGCGGCCATTCTGGGTGGCACGATTGGGTTGGAACGGCAGCTGCGACACAAGCCTGCAGGACTGCGCACCAACATGTTTATTTGTTTTGGGGCGGCGATGTTCACCGTGCTCTCTGACCAACTGGCTGGCGGAATGGGGGGAGACCACACGCGGGTGGCGGCGCAAATCATTCCGGGGATCGGATTCATCGGCGCGGGATCGATTCTGCACGCGCGCGGATCCGTCGTCGGATTAACCACGGCGGCGACATTGTTCGTCGTGGGTTCGGTGGGAATGGCTGCGGGCGGCGGACTCTACGTGACTGCCATTTTTGCGACGCTCGTCATTCTGATTGCGCTGGCGCTTCTTGGGAAGCTGGAACGGAAGTTCGGGATGAGGTCGAGGCTAGTCACTTACGAGGTGACCGGAACGGGCGCGGAGACGGTGCTGATCGAGGCGAACCGCGTACTGGATGAGGCACGAATCACAATGCAGAACGTTCGCGTCGCCGGATCAGCCGGACACGTGCGCGTGCTGTTCAACGTGGATGGATCGCACGATGAGCAGGAGCAGGTTAATGTTCTCCTGCACCAATCGACCGTGTTTGCCACGGTTGGATCACTAGGTGCCGTTGAGCACGAATGAAGCCGCGGCCATGCTGATCCCGTTCACGAAAGCCAGCGCATGCGGAAATGATTTCCTGATTGTGGACCGTTCGCTGGTTTCTTCTCCGCTTCCAGACCTGACGAAACGAATGTGCGATCGCCACAACGGTGTGGGCGCCGACGGCGTAGAGTGGCTCTACGCATGCTCCGAGGCGGATATAGAAGCACGTCTGATCAATGCGGATGGATCGGCCGCGGAGATTTCTGGAAATGGAACGCGTTGCGTGGCGGCCTACCTCTGCGAGCAGAGTCGGAAAGAATTGCTGGTCGTGAAAACCGGTGCCGGACCGAGGACCTGCACGCTTAAAGAACGAAGCGGCAATTCTTTTGAATTCGAGACTGCTATGGGGATTCCGGAAGTGGGCGCCGACTTGGAAATCAGCACGGCATTCGGAACGGTGCGGGGAACTCCGGTGTCGATGGGGAATCCCCATTTTGTGGTTGTAGTGCCTGAGTTCTGGGAGGACTGGAAGGCTCGCGCGGCTGCCATGCAGCGCAATCCAGACTTCACGCAAGGGATGAATATTGAGCTTCTAGTCATTGAAAATGAACTAAATATCCGTGTCCGGTTCTTCGAGCGTGGAGTGGGGGAAACGCAATCCTCGGGAACCGGCTCATGCGCTGCAGCTATGGCCGTTATCAAACGCGGTCTCGGAAAATCTCCTTTGCGAGTACACGCGCCGGGCGGAACCCAAGTGGTGCGCTACGGCGACGAAGTGTTTCTGCAAGGCCCGGCGCAACTCATCTGCCGAGGTGAGTTCTTTGTCTAGGACGACAGTGTGAGCGATCCAGTCGTACAGCCCGCGCGGACCAAGCCCCGAGCTTTGCGGCCCGGGGATACCGTCGGTATCGTTGCGCCTGCCAGTAATCTCAAGCGCGAATTGTTGGAGCGGGGCTGCGAGGCGCTCCGGCAGTTGGGCTATAAGCCCTTCTATCAAGATTCAATCCTTGAACAGGATTTGTATTTCGCCGGCTCGGTGGAGCGGCGCGCCCGGGAACTGGAGGACATGTTTGCGCGGGAGGAAGTCCGGGCGATCGTATGCGCGCGCGGTGGCTACGGTGCGAACTACCTGCTTACTAGGCTGGATCCCGCGAAGATCGTCTCCCATCCCAAAATCTTTGTCGGCTACAGCGATGTCACGACGTTGTTGACGTGTTTCGCGGATTCCGCTGGCTTCGTGACCTTTCACGGCCCGATGGTGACCAAAGACTTCGCTCTGCCGGATGGTATCGATCTGGCGTCATGGCAAGCGGCTGTCAGTGGAGCGCCCGAATGGGAAATCGGCACGGACGCAGACTCTGGCGTGACCGGCTTGGTCAACGGCAGTGCCGAGGGCGTTTTGTATGGAGGATGCCTGTCGCTTCTGGAAGCCTCGTTGGGAACTCCGCATGAGATTCGCACGGCAGGAACCATCCTGTTTATGGAGGACGTAAATGCCAAGCCTTATCAGGTCGACCGCATGCTGATGCACTTGAAACTCGCAGGCAAGCTCAACGAGGTGCGCGGCCTGGTATTTGGGGAGATGCTCGATTGCAGACAAAGCCAGGGCCAGGAATATACCCTCCAAGAGGTGGTGTTGCGGGTTGTGAAGGAGTTAGGAATTCCGGTGGCCTGGGGCCTGCCTTCCGGGCATGTCACCCGAAAGAACATTACCCTTCCGATTGGGGTGCGCGCGAGCTTAAGCGTGAATGGGAATCAGGTGAAGCTTAAGATATTGGAAGCGGCGACGATGCGCGCCTGAGTTCACTCGGATCTGGAGATCATGACAGAAAAACGACACATACATTTGATCGGAATTTGCGGGACGGCGATGGCGTCGCTGG
>QIAI01000712.1 GCA_003224995.1 Acidobacteriota bacterium | reverse complement strand
CACGGATTACTTCGATCTTTTCCGCAATTCTCTCGAGGTCGGGCAGGAGTCCCACACATGGTTCCGCAACAAAGTCGTGACCATGATCGACGATCACGACCAGATCCGCAAAGGCAACAACAAGGCCCGTTTCTGCGCCAATGACCAGGGCGACCAATTGATCTTGAGTGCGATCGGCTTGAACCTTTGCACTTTAGGAATTCCGTGCATTTACTACGGCAGCGAACAGAAGTTCGATGGCTCCGGCGACGGCGGGGACGGAGCGGACCGTTACATTCGCGAGGCCATGTTCGGCGGCGGGTTTGGAGCCTTCCGCAGTCGCAACCGCCATTGTTTTAACGAAGACCAGAACCGTATTCCGGCCGAACTGGCGAAGATCACGAAGATTCGCCAGCAGGAAGTGGCATTGCGCCGGGGCCGCCAGTATCTGCGCCAGATTTCAGGCGACGGCAACAACTTTGGGTTCCCGAGAATCATGAATGGCCGCATGCGCTCCATCGTGGCTTGGACACGCATTCTTGACGAACAAGAGGTTCTAGCCGCGGTGAATACCGATCCTGGCTCTCCTACGACGGCGTGGGTCACGATTGATAACGACCGGCACGCCGCGGGCGACAAACTGCGTTGTTTGTACTCAACCGACGACTCCGAAATCGGAAAAACGATCCAGGCGGAGGCACGCAACGGGAAGGCGGTCAATCTGACAGTGCCGCCTGGAGGTTTTGTGATCTACAAATAGGTATCGGGCTACTGAATCTGGATGACGCTTTCTCCGGCGGTTGACTTGATGTCATCCACTCGAGTCACGACATTGCGGGCGAATTCGTAGAGCGATTTGGCGGCCGCGAAATCTTCTCCGGCAAGGACCATGGGTTGGCCACCGTCGCCGGCTTTGCGGATCGCGGGATCGAGTTCGACTGCACCCAGATATGCCACTCCAAATTGGCTGGCCGTCTTTTCCGCGCCACCGCGAGAGAAAATGTCGGTTTCCTGGTGGCAATGCGGGCAGACGAAGTAGCTCATGTTTTCCACCATACCCACCAGGTCTACCTTCATCTGGCGGAACATTTCGATGGCTTTGCGCGCGTCCTGAAGCGACACATCGGAGGGCGTGGAAACCACGATGGCGCCGGTCAGCGGGACGGTTTGAATCAATGAGAGCGCCACGTTTGATGATGGAATGCAGCATGGGACCGCGCCAGATCAGTGGCTTGTCGCCAGGATTCAAAAACCCAACCGAGATGACCTTCAGGCCGTGAGCTTCCAATGGCTCAATACGGTTGTCAGGAAGAACCTTGGGTAGCGCGTTAATGCCAAGCATGAGCGGGACGTTGGGACCGTAGACGTCGGCGTCGAGCAGTCCGACCTTGTGTCCCAGGCGGGACAAAACGATGGCGAGATTGACCGCCAGCGTAGTCTTCCCTACTCCACCCTTGCCGGAACCCACGGCGACGATCGCACCCACGCCCGGTAAAGGCTGCGGAGAAGACGGTTGCTGGGGCTGGCCGGGACGCGGAGGGAGAGGAGTGCTCATGGTGTCATTATACGTGAGGGGAAACGATAATCAGCTCTCGGCTCTCAGCTCTCGGCTATCAGCTATCAGCTCTCAGCTATCAG
>QIAI01000337.1:8908-9259 GCA_003224995.1 Acidobacteriota bacterium | reverse complement strand
GAGCTCCCACCGACTTGAGGATCGCGCACACACCAATGATCACCATGCCAGCCGTACCTACTGCCAGCCGTGCCGCCTCGGCGAAGGGCGCGTGAGAAGACCTGAGCTCCGCATTTGGAACAATGCCCATAATCACCGTGCAGCTCAGAAGGTACACGACGGTCGAGATGGCGAGCCCGAGGAGAGTGGCCAGAGGAATATTGCGTTTGGGGTTCTCAATCACACCTGCTGAGACGGCCGCGCTTTCGACGCCCATGAAGGCCCATAGCGCAACGGAAGCCGCGCGCGAAATGGCATGCATACTCGAGCCCCCGGTTACGTTCCAGCCGGCCATGAAGGTTGCGGGCTTGA
>QIAI01000337.1:0-8866 GCA_003224995.1 Acidobacteriota bacterium | reverse complement strand
ACCCCAGATCACTACTGCTGCGGCAACCGCACTAGGCCACGGGCCATTAATTCTGGGAATAAACGCCGCTAGATACCCAACGACGGCGACAGCGATCGCGACGTTTCCAATCCAGTTGGCAAACCAGTAGATACAGTTCGTCTGAAACCCAACGTAGGGGCCCAGGAAATCCCGTGCATATGCGTAAGGGCCGCCTTCCTGCGGATCGAGTTCACCGAGCTTGGCGAATGCCAGTCCGACGGCCGCAGCGCCCAGTGCGGCAATCAGCCAGCCGAAGAACGCGATGCCGCCGACCGACGCCATGCTGGCCGGCAGCAGGAAGACTCCTGTACCGATCATATTGCCGGAAACCAACATCGTCGCCTGGAGCAGCGACATCTTCTTTATTGGGTTGCTCAAACGAGCCTCGTGTCCTTACTGCGTACAGGAGCCTTCTCGCTCACATCTCTGCTTCGCCGGCAACGATCCGATTCAAGTCCGCCAAGGCGCCAATGGCAGCGGGCTTTCCGGTTGCCGCAGCGAATCGGCATGCGGCATCGACTTTCGGCCCCATTGAACCCGCCGCGAAAGAGATTCCAGCCAAGGCATCCGGGGAGGTGCTCCGGATAGGCCTCTGCGTGGGCTTTCCCCAATCGGCATAAACCGCGTCGGCATCGGTCAGCATGACCAACAGGTCGGCGTCGAGTTCACGCGCGAGTAGCGCAGAGCAATAGTCCTTATCGATAACGGCCTCGACCCCGGCCAACTTGCGCTCGGCGCCAGGCTCGTACATCGTGGGGATACCGCCTCCCCCAGCGCAGATCACGATCGTGCCCTGCTCGAGCAGCCACTTTACGGGCCGAATCTCAAAGATACGTTTGGGAATAGGAGATGGCACAACTCGACGCCACTTGGCTCCATCTGCCTTGAAAATCCAACCTTTCTCGGCGGCGATTCGGTCGGCTTCCGGTTTCTCATAGATTGGCCCGACGAACTTCGTCGGATTCTTGAAGCCCGGATCGTCGGCACTCACCTCCACCATTGTGAGAAGCGTTGCGAACGGAACGTCAAACGGAAGCAGATTGCCAAGTTCCTGCTCGATCATGTAGCCGATCATGCCTTCGGTCTCGGCTCCCAGCACATCCAACGGATAGGCCTCGACAGCTTCATAGGCAGCGCCTTGAAGAGCGAGCAGCCCAACCTGTGGGCCGTTGCCGTGACTAATGACCAACTGATGTGACTTGGCGATAGGCGCCAGAGCCTGAGCGGCAATTCTGACATTGGCGCGCTGCACTTGCGCGTTCATCGGCTCGCCCCGTTTCAGTAAAGCATTTCCTCCCAGAGCAACTACGATTCGCATGGCTTCAGTCTCCCAGCGTTGCAACGAGCAACGCCTTTATGGTGTGCATCCGGTTTTCGGCCTGCTCGAATGCGATGTTTTTCTCGGATTCGAATACCTCATCAGTGACCTCGACGCCATTAGTGAGTCCGTAGGTCTCCGCGATCTGTTTGCCGAGGGTTGTCTCCGTGTCGTGAAAGGCGGGCAGGCAATGCATAAAACGCACATGCGGATTGCCACTCGCGTTCATCAGCCCCATATTCACCTGATACGGTGTGAGAAGCTCGATTCGCTTTTTCCAGACATCTTTGGCCTCGCCCATTGATACCCAAACGTCCGTGTGAATGAAATCGACTCCCTTCACCGCTGCTTTCGGATCATCGGTGATGGTCAGTTTGGCTCCATTCTTCGCCTCGAGATCGCGCGCGATCTTCTGGTACTCCTCGGACGGCCACAACGACTTCGGGCCGCATATCCGCACATCCATTCCCACCAGACAGCCTGCGATCATCAGCGAATGTCCCATGTTGGATCTGGTATCGCCGACATAGCAGTAACGGATTTCCGAAATTGGCCTGTCGCTGTATTCGCGCATGGTCATGATGTCCGCAAGCATCTGGGTCGGGTGATACTCATCGGTGAGCCCGTTATAGACGGGCACCCCGGCATTACTAGCGAGTTGTTCAACGCCGCACTGTGAAGCACCGCGATACTCGATGGCATCGAACATGCGGCCCAGCACCCGCGCCGTGTCCTTGAAGGACTCCTTGTGGCCAATCTGCGAGCCGGAGGGATCGAGGTAAGTTACATGCGCACCCTGGTCGTAGCATGCCACTTCGAAAGCACACCGCGTGCGGGTGGACGTCTTCTCGAAGATGAGACATATCTCTTTGCCTTCCAAATGTTTCTGCTCGGTACGAGCGTACTTGGCCCTCTTGAGGTCCCGGGCGAGATCCAGCAGATAGCGAAACTCGCGATGCGTATAATCCTGGACGGTAAGAAGGCAACGGTTCCGCAAATTGAAACTCATAAACTGATCTCCTTATTTGGTTGCTCTGCAAAATCCAATCAATACGCCGGCTCACGCCATATCGGACAGGTCATGCAATGTCCGCCACCACGTCCCCGGCCAAGTTCGGCGCCGCGTACCGTGATCACTTCGATTCCTGCTTTTCTAAGCAGGGTATTGGTGTATGTATTGCGGTCATAGGCCACCACCACGCCCGGTTCGAGGGCTACGACGTTGTTGCCATCGTCCCACTGTTCGCGTTCGGCCTGGTATGCGTTGCCTCCGGTCTCGACGACGCGAAGCTTGCTGAGCCCGAGCGCCTCCTTCACGACATCGAGAAGCGTCTTGCTCTCTTTGCAGACTGCGTACCCTCGTTCATCATCGGTCGGATACACGCTGTAACACTGGATCTGATCTACCACTTCGCGAAACATCGTGACTGCATCGCGATCGCAGAAACTGAACACCGTATCCAGATGCATCGCGGCCCGACTTTTCGGCATCAGGCAGGCAACCACGCGCGCCGCGGCCTCCTGTTTGAACAACTCCTGGGCCACCTGTATTACGGCGTGCCGAGTGGTGCGTTCTCCCATACCAATGAGGACAACGCCTCTACCGATGGGCATAACGTCGCCCCCCTCCATGGTGGAGTTGCCATACTCCTCATCCGAGTCTCCCCACCAGATTTGGAATATCCCACCTTTGAACATCGGATGGAACTTGTAGACGGCCCGCTGCAGGAGTGCTTCGGGTTTTCGTGCTGGCCAAAACATTGGGTTACAAGTGACGCCGTTGTAGATCCAGCAGGATGGGTCGCGCTGGAAAAGCGTATTCGGGATCGGTGGTAAGAGAAATTCCGTACCACCGAATGCCTCGGAGAGCATCGACCTGACATCACCATCCGGTAGGTCCGCGATCGCGAACCCACCAATGAGGTGTGCCGCGAGCTTCTTGGCGGGCATTTCATCTAGCCATGGCCTGATCTCTTTGGCCGTGCCGGAACCAACGGAGTGGGCGGTTATGCGACGGTCAAGAATGAATTTCCGGGCCTCTTTGCAGGCCAGGGTCTCAGCGAGCAAGTCGTGGAGATCCAGAACCTCGACACCGCGTTCTTGCATCTTCAATACGAAGTCGTAATGATCCTTCTGTGCCTCCTGGACCCAGACCACGTCGTCGAAGAGCAGATCACGGCAATTGCCGGGCGTCAGCCGTTGATGTGCGAGGCCAGGCCGACACACCATCACGGTGCGTAGTTTGCCGACCTCAGAGTGGACACCAAAGTTATGCATAGCCTGCCTCCACGTTTCGTATGAATGCCATCCTCAAGATTAATTGGACCGGGCTGCGTCCTTTTTTAGGCACTGCACGTAGTACGTTCCCTCGCGGTTTTCCACTCCATGCGTGTCATGACCAAAGCCCGGGAACTTGCGATCCCAGGACCAGAGCGCGCGCAAATAACTGATGTATGGTCCATCGCCACGGCCAGCGACTTCGCCCGGCATGAGCATAGGAATGCCGGGTGGATATGGCACAACGCTGGTGGCAAGCACGCGGTCAGCAAGCTGCTCCAGAGGGACGTGCTCGATTTGGCCACGAATTAACTTCTGATAAGCCGCACTCGGCGTCATCATGGGCGCTGGCAGGGTAGAGAATGCCTCCGCCAGCCAACGAGTCTGCTCTGCCTCTTTCAACTGCGCGAACATCTGGTCGGAGAGGTCGCGAAGTCCGAGATCGGGATAACGCTCGTGGTGACTGCTGACGAGCGAAGGCAAAACCTCAAGCAGCGATGTGTTGCGGTCGTAGTCTCGTTTGAAGTCGAGGAGGGCATTCAGCAGAGTGCCCCATTTTCCCTTGGTAATTCCGATCGAGAACAGAAACAAAATGGTGAAGTCGGTGGTTTTTTCAACTTCGATTCCGCGGCAGTGAAGGTAGGCGGTAACTAGGGTTGCCGGAATTCCCCAGTTGTCGAGACCACCTTTCGCTGAAACTCCTGGTGTGAGGACAGAGACCTTGATCGGGTCCAGCATGCAATAGCCTTCTTCAAGGCGATCAAAGCCGTGCCACGCGTCTCCGGGATGTAGCACCCAGCAATCAGGGTCAGTGGCAAGCATGTCGGGCTCGGCGTCCTCGAACCGTACTCTCTTCCCGCACTTCCGGTCCTTCACCGTGTCGGTGTTCCAGGTATTGAAGAACCAATCCTTCCTGGCGGCGATTTCACGGTGTACACGACCCATGGTCTGGCGGCAGGCAATTGCTTCCTGGATAGACTCGTTGGTCAGGGCCTCACCACCGGGACCGTCCATCATCGCGGCCGTAATATCATTCGAGATAATGATCGTGTAAAGGGGAGATGTAGACGCATGCATCATGAACGATTCGTTGAATCGCTCATGTGGAATTGGGCTTCGTCCATCGCGGATATGCAGAAATGAGGCCTGCGAAAGCGCGGCCAGCAGTTTATGAGTGGAATGAGTCGCAAAAATGGTCGGTCCTTTGTGCTCACCGGGGTCGCCATGCATCGCGAATCTCTCGCGATAGATCGGATTGAAACGAGCATAGGCGTACCAGGCCTCATCGAAGTGGATACGGTCGACGCTGGGCTCGAGCAATTCCTCAACACGGCGAGCGCTGTAGCACAATCCGTCGTAGGTGGAGTTGGTCACTACTGAATAGACGGCACGCTTCTCGATATTCGCTGTGACGAGGGAATTCGCCTTAATCGCCGTTTGTATGGCGTCTTTCTTAAACTGCTCAGGGGGAATCGGACCGATGATCCCGTAACGATTGCGAAGGGGGACAAAGTAGGTCGGGATACCGCCGGTTAGCACCAACCCATGCTCGATGGACTTGTGACAGTTGCGGTCGCACAGCGCAATCTGATCCCGGCCCACGGCCGCTGTAAAGATGGTCCGGTTTGAAGTCGAGGTACCGTTCGTGACGCAGTATGTGCGATGTGCTCCGAATACTCGGGCAGCGTACTTCTCGTGCTCGCCGATGGGCCCAGTGTGATCTAGTAAGGAGCCAAGCTCACCGACACTGATGGAGAGATCCGAGCGAAGCAGATTCTCACCAAAGTAGTCGTAGAAGATCCGTCCCACCGGTGACTTGAGAAACGCGGTGCCACCCGTGTGGCCGGGCGTGTGCCACGAATATTCGTATTCCTGCGTGAACTTCATGATGGCGGACGCGAGGGGAGGCAGCAGCACCCCCAGGTAGCGGTGGATCGAGGCCACAACCCGGTGAACTCGTTGGTCATTTCCATCACGCTGACTGGAATTGAAGAAGCCTGGCTGCGTTCCGACATCAGGAAAATTGGAATCTTGTTGTTCCGGGCTCGCACAAACTTGATGAGGTTTAGGGCACTGGTGTGGTCGTGGTCTTGACCGAGCGTCCAATCTACGAGGATCGCGTGGATTGCGGAGTCCGAGACGATAACGCTAAGGCCGTCTTCCGCGGACATCGCCTCTACAACGTCAATAGAACGACCCTTCAACTCCTGCTGGAGTGTCCGGACGGCTCGCCCCTCGGCGGTGGGACTGCCGAGTTCATCGTCTACCATTAGCGCCCGCAGTGACTGGCGCTTGATGCTCCGCTCAATCATGCTCGTCTCCAGAAGGGTTATGCGTTATGTATGCGGGGCTTCTCCAGCCCGTTACTCCATGAATGATTGTGAAAGCAGCCGAATCGCCGCGTTCCGGTTTCACTCGCCGACCATGTTCAGACGGAAAAAACTCAGAGTGTTTTCGTCTGGCTCTCCAAAAAACTGTTTATAAAGCGCCTGGGTTGCTCCAGAACGGCTGAGCCTGCTCAATGATTGGTCGACGAACAGTCGAAAATCCTCGTCGCTCCGTCCGAGGGCGAAGGCGAGGGGCTCGTAAGTGAAGAAGCGATCTAGGACGATCAGGTCGCCGGCTGACGGATTGAGCTTTCTCTCATTCAAGAGGAGGGAACGTTCCCCGAACAGCACGTCCGAGCTGCGGTTGAGGACTCGTTGGACACCTGCGGCATGACTGTCTACCGGAACGACCTTGGCGTCGAGTTTGAATTCATCGAGCTTGCCGGTCAGCCAACTGAGACTCGTAGTGTTAGTGACAGCTGAGAAAGTGCGCTTGTGCAGAGCGAGTCCGATCGATGCGCGCCATAGCGGTCGATCTGGAGGCTCTCGTCCGGACAAGACATCTCGGACCTGGGCCGGCGCGTCGGCGCGCATCATCGCTCCAAGTCCGCCCAGGAAGATCGGAATGGAGAAGGAGACTTGTTTACGACGGGCAAAAGTCTCCACTGATGGCCCGCAAAGCAGATCAACCCTGCCTTGCGTTACCGCATCAAAGCGATCCTCGCCAGTGACCAAAACAAATTCAACATTCAGTGAGCTCAGTCCAAGCTGTGCTTTCAAATCATTGGCAATCTCCTGGCACAAAGCAACAGCGTAACCAGCCGGGTTGCCTTTTTCGTCCTGGTAGGAGAACGGCCCTGCGTCGGAGTAATATCCGACCCGGAACGTACCTGTCTGCCTTACTCGCACCAATGCTTCGCTGGACGGTTGCGTCTTCGCTGCATGCAGCATTAGTGGCGGGGGTGCGAATAGGACCATCGCGAGAGCCGCAATCCCCAATCGATACTTTTCGAGTCTGAAGAACCGTGTAGGTTGCATGGTGTCTCCTTTTTTCATGTGCCCTGCTATGCGGCCCGGGCCTCTTTGACAAGGGCCGGAATCGGTGACGCGAAGCGGTACGCGATGAAACCGTAGATTACGTAACCAATTCCCATTACGATCATGCCGCCCAGAACCGCGTCCTTACCAGAAGCGAAGATGGCATAAACGCTGTACACCATTGCGACCGTGGCCACCGCGGTGTTCCGCCGATACACCGTGTCAGTGACGTGGGCCTTGCGCATCATCACCATCAGGCCTGATAGCGCGAGGATGTAAGGAACTACGTTGGTGACGACCGCGAGGCCTACCAGGGCATTGAACTGATCGTTGAGACTGGGAGAGATCGTGGACAGTGCCATCGCGGACTGGACTACGCCCATAACAATCATTCCCGCCACAGGTGCTCCCATTCGGCTCATCTTCGAAAAAAGTGAGGGGAACATCCGATCGTCCGCTGCTGATTTGGCGGTTTGGGCGATCGTGAACTGCCACCCCAGAAGCGAGCCCAAACAAGCCATCACGGCGAGAGCCATGACAATCGATCCGATCGTTGGGTTGAACATCTTGGCGTAAGCAAGGCCGAACGGCCCCGTCGACTCCACCAGTTCAGAGTTGGGCACGATGCCCTGAATTACCGTGGTGGACAGGATGTAGACAAAGGCGGCGCCCAAGGTGCCCAGCAAGCAGGCAAGAGGGACGTTCTTTTTTGGATTTTCGACTGCGCTCGAGTTCTGAGCTGCCGACTACATGCCGAGAAAAGCCCACAGGGTGAGGGCGATACTGGAGCCAAAGCCCTTTCCCAGGCTTATTCCCTGTGGATTCCAGGCCGCCGTGAAGGTGTGGCCGCTGAACCAGAACCAACCAATGATCGAAAGCAGACCAACCGGGAGGATCACGCCCCAAACGGTGACCGAGCCGATCTTCCCGGTGACGCTGGGCCCACCGAAGTTCGCTACCGTAGTCAGCCAGAGTAAGCCGATGACGGAAAGGCAGGTAGCGATGGGTGTTACCGACATCCTGGGAAAGAACGTCGAGAGATACCCGACTGCTGAAATCGCGATTGCAACGTTTCCAATCGCCAGCGAGAAGAAATAAAGATAGAACGTCATGAAAAAGCCGGCTTTCCCGTGAGCTTCTTCGGCGTAAGCCGACAAGCCGCCAGGTCGCTGATTGAAGAGTCCGGCCTGGGCGAAGCCGTAAGCCAGCGCCATCGAGCCCACCGCCGTCACTCCCCATGACAGCAGAGAGATTGCGCCAACTTTCGCCATGTTAGCGGGCAACATAATGATGCCGGATCCCATCATGTTCACTGCGACGATCACGGTCAGCTGCACTAGCGTCATCTTCTTTTCTGTTTGCATGGCTACCTCGCTGTTGCCTCGCCACTCGTCCTTCATCGTCCGTCGCGAACTATTCGGGTCGGCCGCAGTAAACTCGCAAGCTCACTACACCTATGGTGTTTGCTCACTCGCGGACCACGTACGTGAAGAACTTAATCTTGTCCTCCACCCGTTCCTGGAACACGCCCTGTACTTCATAATTGAAGCCGGGAAAACGGTTGAACGATTCCTGGAAGGCCAGGAAGTAGTCAAGCATCGGCTTCGCCTTGTCGTCCCACCGTTCACCGGGCACAACGATGCCGATTCCAGGTGGGTAGATCAGGGCCAGGGTGGCCGACACGCGACCCTTGATGTTTTCAAGCGCAACGTAATCCACTTCATTTGCAACCATGGCCTGATGGGCTTCTTGCGGGCTCATAGCTATTTCTGGGAAGCTCGTGTCGCGGAAGCAAAGTCGCTGTAGCTCTTTTATGCATGCCTTGCGATAAGCGGCATGCATCTCGTTGCAAACTTGTCGCAGTGTATAGCCGGCATAGCGATCG